>JBOIBD010000001.1:0-70838 GCA_050739415.1 Gammaproteobacteria bacterium
CCGAAATCGATATCGCCTCGTTACGCAAATACAAGTGGGAAAACATCAAGCCACAAGTGGATCACGTGATTTTCCCGGATGGTCACCGCATCATCGTGCTGGCGGAAGGCCGGCTGGTGAATCTCGGCTGCGCCACCGGGCACCCGAGCTTCGTGATGTCCAACTCCTTCACCAATCAGGTATTGGCACAGATCGAGCTGTTCACGCAGACCGGAAAGTACCAGAAGAAGGTGTACGTGTTGCCCAAGCATCTGGATGAGAAAGTGGCGCGGTTGCATCTGGAGCGCATCGGAGCACATCTTACGAAACTCACATCGAAACAGGCCAAGTATCTGAATCTCGGAGTTAGCGGACCCTACAAGCCGGATTTCTACCGATATTGAGAACCGCTACGCAAATCATAAAAAAGCCCCTCGTAATGAGGGGCTTTGCTTTTACGTGCCGTAAAACGGTTATTGCTTTATCGGCGTAAAGGTGAACTTCTGACCTCCGACGGTGGCTTCCGCCATCAGTCCGCCTTCGGCTGCAGTAAACACTGCGATGTCATTGTTCCAGGCCACATCCTTGGCAGCCCCAGCGGTGGCCGCCACTGCGGAAACCTGCGCGCTGAAAGTGAAATTGCCAGCTTCGAATGTCGCTAATGCAGTCGGAGTATGGAAGAAAATGATTTCGCTGTAAGCCTGACCACCGATCTGCGGCCCGATCGTGATCTGGGTAATACTGGTCACGCCAATCAAGCGCCCCTGTTGGTATACCGCGCCGTCACCGTGTGCACCGCCAATCCAGAAGCCACCCTTGCCGATGGAAGGATAAATAGCGTACCCGTAGGCCTGATCAAAAAATCGCTGCATGCTGGGATCACGCTGCTTGAAGCTCGCAATCGCGGCATTGACCTGGGGCGTCATAGTGTCGGCCTGCTCGTGGGTCACCGTGCCGCTGCCCGGCTGCCAACCGACACAGGCGGCCAGTACTACCAAAGCCGCAAGCGACACACTCCGAAATATCATTCTGATTGGTGAAAACTGCATCATGATAAACACCTGCTTCTGCATCAAGGTTAATGTTTCAATTAAAAATGCGTCGCCATGGAACGAAATCACTCCTGTCGGCATCCGTTATCTCGACGCCAAGCAGGTAAGCATCGTCCTCTTGTGCCGGGCGGCACCATCGGATTTCACCGCTCAAGTGAAAAGAATCACCATAGCCTTCGACATTGATAACGACATCAACATGCTCGCCGGGATGCAATTCTTTCTTGGCACGGGCTTGGAATCCCGCGGCTGAAATATCCACGGTCTTGCAATACAAAACATTGTTGGCCGGGTCTTCATCCGTATTGTCCATCTTGCGTATCACAACGCGTTCTTCCCTGCGCAAGCGCGGAAATTTTCTGCGCTCCTCAGGTTTGCTCATGGTTTTTCTTCCAACATCAGGTGATTCCATTGTGTCTCCCGCCGGAAGCCTCACCGCGGGATGCGGCCGGCACGCGTTTAAAGTAACGAATGCCGTCGATTACTGCAACTGGCTGCCACGCGAGCGGTGGAGACAGGTCGATTAACGCGATAAAATACGCTCATCGGCGCGGCTGTGCTCCTGTCAGCTGCCTCCCTTCCCGAAAAGGCATGTTCGTGGTTACCCAATATCCTGCGTATATCTGGCACAACGGCAAAATCAAGCCCTGGGCCGAGGCGACTACCCATGTGATGGCTCACGCGCTGCACTACGGCTCATCGGTGTTCGAAGGCCTCCGCAGCTACCCGACACCGAAAGGCGTGGTTATTTTCCGGCTGGCGGATCATATGAAACGCCTGTTCAATTCTGCGAAAATCTACGACATTCCTATGCCCTATGATAAGGCGACGCTTACCGCGGCCTGTCGTGAAGTGGTGCGCGTCAACAATCTCAAAAAAGCCTACATCCGCCCTATCGTATTTCGCGGTGCTGGTAATCAGGGTGCCAGCCTGAGTGCGGTAACCCCCACCGAGGTGGCCGTGGGTGCTTGGGAATTAGGCAGTTATCTGGGTAATGACGTGATCGAGAAAGGCATAGATGCCTGCGTCTCATCCTGGCAGCGTCCCGCGCCCAACACGATACCCGCCGGCGCCAAGGCCGGCGGCAATTATCTTTCCGGTCAATTGATCGCCCGCGAAGCCCGGCGGTTGGGTTTCGGCGAAGGTATCGCGCTGGCCAGCAGCGGCTTGCTCTCGGAAGGTGCCGGCGAGAATCTGTTTCTGGTGTTCAACGAAACATTGCACACCACGCCGGTAAGTGCTGCCATCCTCAGCGGCATCACGCGTGATTCACTCATGCGGCTCGCGCGGGGTACGGGTATTGAGGTGGTGGAACGGGAGCTGCCGCGCGAATATCTGTATCTGGCAGACGAAGTGTTCATGTGCGGCACCGCTGCAGAGATCACACCCATCCGCTCGGTGGATGGTAAACCCGTGGCCGACGGCAAACCGGGACCAGTTACACGCAAAATGCAGCAATTATTTTTTGGCTTATTCGAGGGCCGCACACCAGACAAATATCATTGGTTGGAACCGGTCGAATAAGCGCGCGTCGTACTATGGAATCAATCGATGAGTGAAAGCGCCACGTCCAACCAAAGAGACCTGCTGTCCACACCGCTGACGCGGCTGCTCTTTTGGTTGCCTTGGGTGTTGGTACTGATAGGCTGCTTCATCGACGGTGTGACCCGTACGGTACTGTGGACCATTGGCTTTGGCGTGGCCGGTGCAGCTTGCCTGGAAAACCTCCGTCGTTGCGGGCGGCGATACTGCTTGTACGCTGGTCCGCTATACATCCTGGCAGCGCTCGCTTCCCTACTGTATGGCCTGCGTGTTCTACCGCTCGGCGTGTACGGTTGGCTCTGGATACTCGGCATCACAGTGGTGGCAAGTCTGTTCTTCGGCTTTGTCCTGGAAAAGAAGCTGGGCAAATACACCGGCTCCCAGTGACTCTGGTTTTCCGGATTACTTTCCGCATGGGATCGCGAACGAATGCTGCGCCCATGTTGTCGATGGTCACACAATTTTGACGGATCCCGATATTCACGGATGCTTGCGTGCCAGCGTCAGGCCATCTCCAATGGGCAACACGCTGAGCTCAATACGCCGATCTGCGTGCAAAGTTTCGTTAAATTTGCGTATGGCGACGGTATCCTCGCTCTTGTCCTTCTTGTCTATCACGCTTCCGCTCCACAATACGTTGTCCACTGCAACGACGCCGCCGGGGCGCAGCAGCTTGATCACCCGTTCGTAATAATTCAAGTAATTGCTCTTATCCGCGTCTATGAAAGCGAAATCGTAGCGTCCCTGTTCGCCGTGCTTGAGCATTGCATCCAGCGTCTCCGTCGCCGGTGCCAGACGTAGCTCGATCTTGCGCTCCACTCCCGCCTCCTTCCAGTAACGCCGTGCCACGGCAGTGAATTCTTCGCTCACATCGCAGGCAATGATGCGGCCTTCGTCCGGCAGCGCCAACGCTACCGACAGACTGCTGTAACCGGTGAATACACCGACCTCGATGCAGCGGTTGGCCCCCATCAATCGCACTAACAGGCGCATGAACTGGCCCTGCTCAGGTGAGATTTGCATACCGTGCTTGGGATGTTTCGCGGTTTCCTCCCGCAGTCGCTTGAGGATTGGTGGCTCCCGCAGGGAGACTTTCAACAGGTACTCGTAAAGCTGATCGGTCATGGAGATGGTACGATTGGACATGGACTGCACCGCGTTAGTAACCAATGTGTGCTGATTCTACTCCCGTCCGCTTACTGCAGATTACCGATACGCATCTGTTCGCGGAGTCGGACAAAACGCTCTACGGTGTCAACACACGGGAATCCTTGCGACATGTGCTGAATGCCGCGATGCGACATCCCAAGCCCGATTTGGTATTGGCCACCGGTGACCTGGTACACGATGAGTCACCCGCAGGCTACAGTGCCTTATCCGACATGCTGCAAAGCCTGAACGCGCCGGTGGCCGCCATCGCCGGCAACCATGACGCACTCACTCCCTTGCAATCGATCACCAACCCGCAAATTCATGTGGGAGGCGTACACACGCTTGGCGCCTGGCAGATCATCTTGCTGAATACGCTGGCATCAGGGAAAGTCGGTGGTCACCTCGACGAGGCTGAATTGGAATTCCTGGAAACCGCACTGGCACATGCGCAGATGTTCAATGTGCTGATAGCCTTGCATCATCACCCCGTATCCATCGGAAGCGCCTGGTTGGATCGCATCGCGCTCGACAACGCTGGTGAATTCTTCGAGGTTGTGGACCGCTTCGACAACGTGCGCGGTATACTCTGGGGCCACGTTCACCAGGCCTTTGAATCGGAACGCAAAGGAATACGGCTGCTGGCGACGCCTTCCACCTGCGTTCAGTTCCTGCCGGGTTCGGAAAAATTTGCTACTGACAACAAGCCGCCCGGCATGCGCTGGCTGACGTTGCATGCGAATGGCCGTTTCGACACAGAGGTTGAGCGGATACAAAACCTGTAAGATACGTTCATGCCACCGCTATACTCTCTTTTCCATATGATCAGATCCCAAAAATGAAACAGATCATACGTACTTTCTTGTTTCTACTTGGCGCGATTGCAACTACCGCTGCATACGCAACCGGTATCACTCCAGCCATTACACCTGCGCCAAGCAGCAACACCTCGATCGCAGCGGCTGCATCCAGCATTCCTGCGCATCATTTCCTGTGGCGCATCAGCCGCGGACACGAGAGCCTGTATCTGGTCGGTTCAATCCACGCGCTCAACCCGGACGATTACCCGCTGCCGGGGGAGATGGAAGCTGATTTCGCCCATTCAACAGCGTTGGTTGAAGAAATCAATCTCACCATGGTGGATCCGGCCAGCGTGAATCAAGAAGCACTGAGAATGGGCGCCTTCCCGAGGGGTAAATCCCTGCGAACTGAACTGTCGCCCGTGGTTTATCAGCAAGTGGCGGCTGGCGCGCAAAAGCTCGGAATCGACATGGCGCGGCTGGACCGCTTGCGCCCGTGGCTGGGCAGCATCGCCGTACTGCAGATGCAACTGACCCGAGCGGGATTCCATGCGAGTGACGGCGTGGATCATCATTTCGCCGACGAAGCACAAATGATGGGCAAGCGTGTCATTGGCCTGGAGACGCCCCATTACCAGCTCGAACTGCTGGCACGGCTACCCGATAAAGTTCAACAAGACATGTTGCTGGAATCCCTGAGTGAAGCCGAACATTTCGAAGCGGAAATGCATGCCCTCATTACGGCTTGGGAGAATGGAGATACGGGGGCATTAGAGAAAATCATGCTACAGGATTTCAAAAACTATCCGCTGGCCTACAAATTGCTGATCGCGGATCGCAACCGTACCTGGATGCCGCGGCTGGAACGATTGTTGCGTAGCGGCCGGCGGTATTTCGTTGTGGTAGGCGCGTTGCACATGGTGGGTCCGGACGGCCTGCTCGCACACTTTGAAAAAGCTGGATACAAGGTAGAGCAATTATAAAAAGATACGGCATGCAAAGAATGTTGCCGTTATCTCAGATTTGCGGATAGCAGACGTTCCTTAGGGGAACCAGTTAAGTAATTCGTTTCTCAAAAACATGGATACGTATGATAATTTCCTTGGACGCAAAGAGGGTGATTGGTCTAACTATTTCCATAATACTTGTTGTATCAGGGTTGTTTGGCTGTTCACAAACACCTAAAACGCCGGCTGAGTTGAAGAAATCCGCGATTGAATGCATGCGCAATCAGGATTTTGAGTGTGCGGAAGAAGACTGGCAAGCCTATTCCCGCCTGCGCCCGAATGACGGAAACGCCTTGGCCAGTTTAGGCATCGTTCAAAACCATCGTGGTGAAGATAAGCAAGCCGTGGCGCAATTCCAGAAAGCGATCTCACTCGGTGAGGGCACTTACGATCTGTTCTATTATTACGCGGATAGCCTCGCTAATCTCGGCAAGACGGACGATGCGATAGATTGGTACTACAAGACGCTCGACGTGGTTCCCTCCTTGGTTGATGCCCGCGGTAACCTGGCAAAGCTGCTTGTTCAGAAGAAGCGCTACTTTGAGGCTCTGGCATTACTCGCATCGTTCGACAATCACCTAATCGCGATGGGTCAGTCGCCTTATTTCGATGGCCAGCGTATTGCGATCGAATCGGACATACAACAAGCTAATCCTAAAGAATTTGAGGAGAAAACCCAGCTCAGATTGTCGAAGACCTACGGTAACTTTTACGCACCGGTCAGCCTAGGTCAATCGCGCGTGACCGCCTTTATGGTTGATACCGGTGCGACAGTGTCTGCCGTCAATGACAAATTCTTGCAGAAATCAAAAGCTAAATACGAGGTCATACACTCGCCGGTGTACGCACAGACCGCTGATGGCCGGCGAATTCTGGCGCGTCTGATTAATATCGACTCGATGAAGGTAGGGGCCTTCAATCTCAAGAATGTTATGGCGCTTGATTGTTCTGATTGTCAGTTATTGTTGGGCCAGAAAACCCTATCAAAATTCGACATTTCTTCTAGCAAAATTGAAGGCGTGGAATTTTTAACGCTGAGGCTACGGAAACTTTAAGTGTATGGGCGCTATATTGTGAGATATCTTCATGTTATGGAAACTCTAGATTCATTTCATTTCTGTTGCTCCCGCGAAAGCGGGAACCCAGAAAGATCAAACCCCCGGATCCCAGCTTTAGCTGGGTGGTAACGAATTTATCAGAGGTTCCTTGGCTCATTTTTTTGTTCTTCTAACGCCTCATCCCTCACCTCTTTGTTATATCTCGATCATCTCAAAGTCTTCCTTGCCAGAGCCGCAATCTGGACAATGCCAGCTGATCGGCACATCTTCCCATTTCGTGCCTGGAGGTATGCCGCTCTCCGGATGGCCTTTGGCCTCCTCGTAGACGAATCCACAAATAACGCACATAAAGGATTTCATCGTTATCCTGTTAGCAACTGGCTCTGTAACGATCATGTCTGGTGACTCGCATGAATTTTCGACTTGTAGTAGTTATATTTTCGCACGCAAATCCCGGCGGTGGAACCCGTCCGGGGTAAAATTCATGCATGCATGCGTCCACCTCGCCACCCGTGGTACTGATCATCGCCGGTAACGACCCCTCAGGTGGCGCCGGTCTTGCGGCGGACATGCAAGCAGTGACCGCGCTCGGCGCACATCCGGCGCCGGTGATATCAGCAATCACCGTACAAGATACGGTGAATGCCATGCGCGTGGAGGCAATCCAGCCGCAACTTGTTGTACAGCAAGCAGAAGCTGTGTTGGCGGACATGCCGGTAGCCGCCATCAAGCTGGGATTGCTGGCCAATACCGGCATCGGCGAGGCCGTGGCGCAGATGCTGCGCGCTCATGGCGAAATCCCCGTGGTGCTGGATCCAGTACTGATTGCAGGCGGCGGTGCGTCACTCGCGGAAGAAGCACTGATCAGAGTGTACCTGGAACTATTGCTACCGCTCGCAGCCATTGTCACGCCGAATGCATATGAAAGCGGCCGGCTGGCACCGCAAGGCACCGACGCAAAATCACGCGCAGCTGCATTGCTGGCACGCGGCTGCCAGCATGTGCTCATCAAGGGTGCTGATGAAGATACTGTTGATGTACAAAATTTCCTGCTCAACCATGATGGAACGCAAAAAAGTTTCTCCTGGCCTCGGCTGCCCGGCAAGCATCATGGTTCCGGTTGCACCCTGGCATCTGCCATCGCCGCTCTGATTGCCAGACACTACTCACCACTCGAAGCAATTGAACAGGCCCAGCGCTACACCTGGGATGCCTTGAAACAGGGTTGGCGACTGGGCAAGGGTCAAATCATTCCAAATCGTCAAATCAAGCCATGAGTGCCTACAGCCGAACACTGCGGGGCTTGTACGCGATCACTGACAGCCAACTGACACCTGAGGAAAAGCTGCTGCCTGCGGTGGAGGCCGTCATTCGCGGCGGTGCGTGCCTGGTGCAATACCGCGACAAGTCCAATGAGAAAGCACGTCGTGAACGCGAAACCCGGGCACTGCTGCAACTGTGTCACGATCACGATGTACCGTTGATCATCAACGACGACGTGAACCTCGCAGCTGTCATCGGTGCCGACGGCGTGCATCTTGGCCGAGACGACACATCGTTCCAGGAAGCACGGGTGCAACTTGGGCCGCGCGCCGTCATCGGTGTATCGTGCTACGGTTCATTGGAACAGGCTGTGGATGCAGTCCACGCCGGCGCGGATTACGTAGCCTTCGGCAACTTCTTCCTCTCGCCTACGAAACCCGAGGCAGTGTCTGCGTCGCTTTCCATATTGAGGGAAGCACGTCAGCAACTAAATGTGCCCACCTGCGCCATCGGCGGCATTACTCCAGATAATGGCGGGATAGTAATCAATGCTGGAGCAGATATGCTAGCTGCCATCAGTGGGCTGTTCGCCCAGGATGATATCGAAGCTGCCGCGCGCCGCTATGCGCGGCTGTTTCAATGAACTGCTGCCGTCAATTGTGGGAGCGATGGTCTCCATCACGATTCCTCACTTTCAGAATCGCGGCGAGTATCGCCGTTCCTACAAAATGCTTAAATAATCAGGATTAGTGTATGCCAGACAATCTATTCGCTGAAGCCCAACGCTATATTTCCGGCGGTGTGAATTCGCCGGTGCGCGCCTTCAAAGGCGTCGGTGGCGAGCCGATTTTCATCTCCCGTGCAGAAGGTGCGCACCTGTATGACGTCACTGGACGACGCTACATTGATTACGTGGGCTCCTGGGGACCGATGATCGCGGGACACGCCCATCCGCAGGTGGTGCGCGCCGTGCAAGACGCAGCAAAAAACGGCTTGAGTTTTGGCGCGCCCACGGAACTAGAAACACAACTCGCGAAGCGCATCTGCGAATTCATGCCGTCCATCGAATTGCTCCGCATGGTGAATTCCGGCACCGAAGCCGCTATGAGCGCCATTCGCCTGGCACGCGGATTCACCGGACGCGACCGGATCGTGAAATTCGAGGGTGGTTATCACGGCCATTCGGATGCGCTGTTGGTGAAAGCCGGTTCCGGCGCCCTGACATTCGACGTGCCCAGCTCGCCGGGCGTGCCAGCGGCGCTCGCCGCGCTTACGCTCACCTTGCCCTACAACGATAGCGACGCAGCACGCGCGGCATTCAAACAATGCGGCCGGGAGATCGCTTGCGTGATCGTCGAACCGGTTGCCGGCAACATGAATTGCGTGCCGCCGCTACCGGGTTTTCTTGAAACCCTTCGCGAGTTGTGCACACGACACAGCAGCGTACTCATTTTCGATGAAGTGATGACCGGCTTCCGCGTGGCGCGCGGTGGAGCTCAGGCGCTGTACAACATCAAACCCGATCTCACCACGCTCGGCAAGATCATCGGCGGCGGTTTACCGGTGGGCGCCTTCGGCGGTCGGCGCGACATCATGGAGAAACTCACGCCGCTTGGTCCGGTATATCAGGCAGGAACACTGTCGGGTAATCCTTTGGGCATGACAGCAGGGCTCGCAACTTTGAAGCTGCTCGATGCGCCGGGTTTCTACGAGAAACTGGAGAGCCATACCAACAGACTCGCGGAAGGGCTGCGTGCCGCCGCAAAGGCGGCCGGCATTCCGTTCACTGTCAATCAGCTGTGTGGCATGTTCGGCTTCTTCTTTACCGACACATCGAACGTAAGTAATTACGCCCAAGTCACCCGCTGCGATGTGGAACGCTTCAAACAGTTTTTCCACAGCATGCTGGCTGAAGGTATATATCTTGCACCCTCCGCATTTGAAGCTTGTTTCCTGTCAAGCGCACATACGTCGACCGACCTGGACGCAACCGTGGCTGCGGCACGCAAGGTATTCAAATCACTGGCGCAAATGTAACACGTCTACGGCAGCTCTATTTGCCGGTCTGTTCATGCAATAGTGTGCCGATGATATCCAGCCGCATACGTGCATCCGAGATCTCCAGAAGATTCTGCTGCTGGGTGATTGGCAGCGGCAATACTTCTGCCAGGCGGCAGCCGACCCAAGTCGCATCCTCATAGGCAGGTGTGACCATCGCATACCGATCCTGCATGTTCGCGAGCACCTGGCGTAGAAATTCAGCCAGCGGCTTTGCGTTATCTGGCAACGGTACCGCAGGCTCATCCGGCAGCCACTCCACCTCGCCGAGATTCAAGCCATCGTGCTGCACGCGCAGACGCGTCACTCTGAAACGCCTTTCGCCCAGCGCCATGATGTTGAGCAGTCCGTCCGGACCATTGCTCCAGTCATGGATCAGCGCCAGTGTGCCTACGGTGTAGGTGTGTGCCGGGCCGGTCTCGCTGCCCTGCTCAATGAGGCACACGCCAAAACCAGCTTCCTGTTTCAGGCAACGACTCACCATGTCGAGATAGCGGGTCTCAAAAATACGCAGCGGCAAGGGGCCACCTGGGTATAGGACGGTGTTCAGTGGGAAGAGAGGGATTTTGTCCACGCCGAACAGCGTCCTCAAGCCGCCACTTAGCCAGCGGCTGCAAAATTTAATTCGATCCCAATACCAGCTGGATCGCGAAGAAATATCTGCACCTGATTCAAGTGCGGCACTTCGGCCAACTCATATTCGATGCCACGTGCCTTGAGACGCTCAATGGCCTGAGGCAAGTGTTCGCACTGCAAGGCAACGTGACTAAACCAACCAGTCTGCTGTGATTCAAATTTTGAATCTGTGTCTGGATTGAATCCCGTCAGATGCAACAAAGGCTTATCACCCGCGTACAGCCAATACCCGGAGGAACGGAATGCCGGTCTGAAACCTACTCTGAGACCAAGAACATCTGTATAGAATGCAGTGAGTTCTTGCAGAAAGGAGATTGGTACACGAATGTTGTAATGGTCGAGACCAGTAATTCTCATCAGTATCTCCTTTATCCCTCAACCCGCTTTTCCCTGAGAGGGAGAAGAAACCATGTTGTGGAATCCATTTAATGTTCTGCTGCTGCGTTGCGTTGCAGGCGATCAATCAGTTTGTCGTGAAACCCATCAAAGCCACCATTACTCATTATCAATATATGATCGCCGCGTTGGATCTCGGTGGACACGCTGTTGACTAGCTGCTCTAGATCATGACTGATACTGGCGCGCGTACCCAAGGCCTGCATCGAAGCGGCCACATCCCAAGTCACATTCGGCGCTTGATACACGAACACGCGATCCGCAGCTTGCAGCGAGGCCGCCAGAGTGGCCTGATGCACCCCAAGTTTCATGCTGGCTGAGCGTGGTTCGAGTACAGCGAGAATGCGTGCGTCGCCTACGCGCTGACGCAATCCCGTGAGTGTGGCAGCGATGGCAGTCGGATGATGAGCGAAATCGTCATATACAGTCACCCCATCTATCCGGCCGCGCACTTCCAAACGCCGTTTCACGCCCTGAAAACGGATGAGCGCTTCCGCAGCTCGCCCAGGTTCCACGCCGATATGATGCGCTGCGGCGATGGCGGCGAGTGCGTTTTGCACGTTGTGCAAGCCAATCAAGTCCCATTCCACTGCAGCTGCGGTCTTGCCTCGATACATGACATTGAACGTGCTGCCATCCCCGGAAATGTGCCTGGCCGTCCAATCCGCATCTTCAAGTGCAAAAGTCTCTTGCGTTGTCCAGCAGCCGCGCTCTATCACGCTTTTCAGATTGATGTCGGCACCATTGACCACGATCAAACCGTTGCCTGGGACAGTGCGAAGCAGATACTGGAACTGCGTCTCGATGCTGGCGAGATCCGGGAAGATATCGGCATGGTCGTATTCGAGATTATTAAGAATAAGCGTACGCGGCCGGTAATGTAAAAATTTGGAGCCCTTGTCGAAAAATGCGGTGTCGTACTCGTCGGCTTCCACCACGAAAAATTTGCCAGTGCCCATGCGCGCAGTGAGGCTAAAATCCCGCGGTACACCGCCAATGAGAAATCCGGGATGCAAGCCCGCGCATTCCAGTATCCAGGCCAGCATGCTGCTGGTAGTGGTTTTGCCGTGGGTGCCCGCCACCGCCAGCACATGCTGATTTTTCAGTATATTTTCTGACAACCATTGCGGACCGGAGACATACGGCAACCCGCGCACCAACATGGCTTCCACCGCTAGATTGCCACGAGAGAGCGCATTGCCCACCAGCACACAGTCGGGTGTGGGTTTCAAATGCTCCGGAAGATAACTTTCATGCAACATGATGCCCAGGGCTTCAAGCTGCGTACTCATAGGTGGATAAACATTGGCGTCCGAGCCGCTAACCTCATGCCCGGCGGCTTTGGCCAATGCCGCAATACCGCCCATGAAGGTGCCGCAGATGCCGAGGATATGGATACGCATGTCAACCCTTGATGGGGAAAAACACCGCGAACAACACCAGATTCAGCAAAGTGTAGGTACCCGCGATGACGATACCGATGGTCAATCCCGTATCCAGAGCATGCCGGGCTATATTACCCATGACCAGGATACTCCAGGCAAGAATACCGTAAAGCAGCACCTGGGCTATATCAACAACAAATGAAGCCGGTAATAGAGTTGCTGCAAAACTAAGCGGCACAGCCACCAACATAATGATCGTTCCGGTGCCCAATAGGGCGGTCGTTGTCTGATTAAAGCGCGGCAATTTCCGCCAGATACCCAGCACCAGTATGAAAAATACCAGTTGCAATGCCGTATCACACAGGGTTTCTGTGATGATATCAATACCACGCAATCCCTGGGCGACAAACAGGATTACATCGGCCACGAGATAGGTAACCAGCATGATGACAAACAACGACCAGGAATACGGGAATGCCTGCGGTCCCTTTCTAAGCAGGCAAATCTGCCAGCAAGTGCGTACAATCGTTTTCATCTTGGTTCAATTCCTCGTGATCGCCGCACATCATACCGTGCAGCGCAGGCAGGGCAAACGGGTACGCAGGGTTTCTCATGGCTGATGATTATTTATTAGTTGAAACCGACGACGCATTGAGCGGTCTGTGCATGCGGCTGCAAGCTACAACTTGGTTGGCGCTGGACACGGAATTCATGCGCGAGCGGACCTATTACCCGCAACTGTGTCTGGTGCAGATCGCCACACCCGACATAGTGGCCTGTGTCGATGTACTGGCGATCCAGACACTCGATCCCTTGTTCGACTTATTACTGAATCCACAAATCATCAAGGTGCTGCATTCCGCGCGTCAGGATCTGGAGATGTTCTTCCATCTGACCAACCGCGTGCCGGCGCCGATCTTCGACACCCAACTCGCGGCCAGTTTCGCGGGTTTTCCAGATCAGGCGGGTTATGCCGCGGTGGTGCAAGGGCTATTGGGTGTGACGCTGGAGAAAAGCCATACCCGTGCCGACTGGTCGCGCCGCCCGCTACTGGGCGCAGTGCTGCAATACGCCGCGGATGACGTGCACTATCTGCGGGAGATTTATCCGCTTCTTAGACACAAGCTCGAAAACCAGAACCGCCTTGGATGGCTGCAAACGGAAACCTCACGGCTCACAGATGCAGCACTCTACCGCCCTGATCCAGATACCGTCTGGGAACGTCTGCGCGGCTTACAACGTCTCAAACCACGACAGTTCGCCGCGGCCAAGGCGCTCGCTGCCTGGCGTGAGCGGCAGGCGATGACCGCGAATTTGCCGCGCCAGTGGATAATCAAGGATGAAGTGCTCACCGACCTGGCGCGACAACTGCCAACAGATGTCGAGGCGCTGCATTCTATCCGCGGCATCCAGGAAAGCCTGATACGCAAACATGGTGAAGAATTGCTCGCGCTCATGACCACAGCGCATGGCGATGCCAAACCAGCACAGTCACTGGAACGACTGACAGCGCAGGATGAAGCGCTGGTGGATGCACTAATGGCGGTGGTGCGTATCAAAGGTGCCGAGGCCGGCGTTAGTCCCGCTCAACTGGTAACACGCAATGAACTCGAGCAACTGGTGCGCGGCCGTTTCGATAAAGAAGTGTTACAGGGCTGGCGTCTGGAAACCGTTGGCCACACGTTGCTTGAATTGATGGAAGGAAAAACTATGCTTGCCGTACAGAATGGTGTGCTGCGGATAAAAAACGTGGACTGAGATCAGCAACTGCACTGCTTGTGAAGCGATATTTATTTGCGGCCGCGACTCTTTTTCGGTGTGTGTTTCAGGGTTTTGGCCCGCTTTGTAACAGGCCCTTTCTTTGCAATCGCTTTCTTCTTCTTTTTCAATACTTTCTTTGCTGATACGTGTTTCGACTTCGGCTTGACCGGTCTCACCCGTGATTTGATGACAGCCTTAGTCGGCTTGCTTTTTATAGAAGCCGCAAATTTTACCGGCTTCACGGCCGGCTGCGGAGCTAGTTTTGGTTTGCGCTTACCTTTCGCGATGGGTTCCAGCACCGTAAGCAGGCGCTTGAAGATTGCGTCCACCTCGCCCACACCATTGACCGTTTCCAGTCGCCCCTGAACGCGGTAAAAATCGATCAGCGGTTTGGTCTGGGCTTCATATACTTTGAGACGATTGTTGATGGTCACTTCGTTGTCGTCGGCGCGATGATGCAGCGTCGCACCGCAGCGATCGCACTGCTCGTCCAGGCGCGGCGGATGCGTGAAGATGTTATATGTTGCGCCGCAGTTCTCGCAGTTGCGGCGCCCCGCCAAGCGCTGCATGAGCACATCGAAATCCACGTCAATGAGTACGCCGCAATCCAACGGCTGATTGAGATTGCGCAGCATGGCATCCAGCGCCTGGGCCTGGGCGATGTTGCGCGGGAACCCGTCAAGGATGGCGCCCTTTTTAGCATCGTTCGCACGCAGGCGTTCGCGGATGATGCCCAGTACGATGTCATCTGAAACCAGCTGGCCAGCGTCCATCGCCGCCTTGGCCTGCAGCCCCAAGGGCGTGCCGGCGGCCAGTGCCGCCCGCAGCAGGTCTCCCGTGGAAACATGCGGGATGCGGTATTTCTCCGCCAGTTTTTTGGCTTGGGTCCCTTTGCCGGAACCAGGCGCTCCGAGCAGCACAATTCTCATGAGGTGTCTCGTGTAAATCCAGGGAGGCCCAGAACGCCCGAAAATCCAGTGCTTCCGGACCGGTAGTCTACAAGGCAGGCGGTAAAGTACCCGTTGCCCCTGGCAACGTCAACGCATGGATGCCATGGCGGCAGCTTTATTCGTTCATTATTGTCGAATCCGTTGCGGCATTTTTGGCAATTCTGCGGCACCCCGCTACAATGCCCGGCGGCTCGCGGCGCGCGCTGCCCAAGTACAGAACAAATAAAGAGACTCCCGAGTAATGGCTTCTAAAAAGAACGCTTTTTACGCCCAGTCCGGAGGTGTGACCGCTGTCATCAACGCCAGCGCCTGCGGCGTGATCGAGACCGCGCGACAGCACAAGAATCGCATCGCCAAGGTCTATGCCGGCCGCGATGGCATCATCGGCGCCCTCACCGAAGACCTGATCGACACCGGCAAGGAATCCGCCAGCGCCATCAAAGCTCTCCGACACACCCCCGGCGGCGCCTTTGGCTCCTGCCGTTACAAGCTCAAGGGTTTGGATGAAAACCGCGCCCAGTACAAGCGGCTCATGGAAGTATTCAAAGCTCACAACATCGGTTACTTCTTCTATAACGGCGGCGGTGATTCCGCCGATACCTGCCTCAAGATTTCTCAGATTTCCGAGAAGCTCGGCTATCCTCTCCAGGCCATCCATGTTCCCAAGACTGTGGACAACGACCTGGCCGTAACCGATTGCTCGCCCGGGTTCGGTTCCGTGGCGAAATACGTGGCGGTCTCCATCAAGGAAGCTGCGCTGGACGTGAAATCCATGTCCAAAACTTCGACCAAGGTATTCGTCATGGAAGTGATGGGACGGCATGCGGGCTGGATCGCTGCCGCGGCTGGACTGGCGCAGAAAAGAACAGGCGATGCGCCGCACATCATCCTGTTTCCGGAAATCCTCTTTGACCAGACGGCCTTCATTAATAAAGTCAAAGACAGCCACGACCGTTATGGCTATTGTGTGATCGTGGTTTCAGAAGGCGTACGTGATGCGCACGGTAAATTCCTAGCGGAAGCTGGCACAAAAGACGCCTTTGGCCATACCCAGCTCGGTGGCGTGGCGCCCTACATCGCGAACCTGGTGAGGGAGAAACTCGATTACAAATACCACTGGGCGGTGGCGGATTATCTGCAACGTTCGGCGCGCCATATCGCCAGCAAGACCGATGTCGAACAGGCGTATGCCGTAGGCAAAGCGGCAGTGGAATTTGCGCTCAAGGGGCACAATGCCGTGATGCCCGCCATCGTGCGCAAATCAGATAAACCTTATAAATGGTCCATCGGCATGGCAAAGCTTATTGACGTGGCCAACCGAGAAAAGATGATGCCGCGCAATTACATCACGCAGGACGGTTTGGGTATCTCCGAAACATGCCGGCGCTATCTTGCGCCGCTCATCCGGGGCGAGGATTATCCGCCCTACAAAGACGGTATGCCGCAATACGTGACGCTCAAGAATACGGTAGTGACGAAGAAGCTGAAAACAGAGTTCAAAGTTTGAGGAATCACTGAATAATTGCTGCATCGTCATTCCCGCGAAAGCGGGTATGACGAATAAATTCAGAGATTCCGGAGGAATTAAGTAACCATGTAGGTTGGGCTGAGTGTAGTGATGCCCAATATAACAAGGTCGGATTGTTGGGTTTTGGCCAATGCCTCAACTCAACTTACACGAAAGAAACTTTCGCGTCTTTAACTGGAGAATCAAAATGACGATTGAATACGGCTTGTATTTCGCGCTGGCCTGCGGCGTGCTCGCTATCCTGTACGGAATCGTTTCCGTAGGCTGGATCCTGAAACAGCCCGCCGGCAACGAGCGCATGCGCGAGATCGCTAGCGCCATCCAAATCGGTGCGAAAGCCTATCTCAACCGCCAGTACCGCACCATCGCCATCGCGGGCGTGGTGTTATTTCTGCTCATCGGTTTTGTGTTGCACAACTGGTGGGCCGCCATCGGCTTTGCCATTGGCAGCATCTTCTCTGGCGCGGCGGGTTACATCGGCATGAATATTTCAGTGCGTGCCAACGTGCGTACTGCGGAGGCCGCGCGCAACGGTGTGAAAGCAGCACTCAAGGTCGCGTTCCGCGGCGGCGCCATCACCGGCATGTTGGTGGCCGGGCTGGCGTTGATCGGTGTGTCCGGTTATTACTTCATTCTGAGTCATCAAATCGGCGAGGATGCGGCGTTGCATGCGCTCATCGGCCTGGCCTTCGGTGCCTCATTGATTTCGATCTTTGCACGTCTGGGCGGCGGTATCTTCACCAAGGGCGCCGATGTCGGCGCGGATCTCGTCGGCAAGGTGGAAGCCGGCATTCCCGAAGACGACCCGCGCAACCCGGCGGTGATCGCAGACAACGTGGGTGACAACGTGGGCGATTGCGCCGGCATGGCCGCGGACCTTTTCGAGACCTATTGCGTCACCATGGTGGCATCCATGCTACTCGGTGGGTTGATGATCAAGGAGCTGGGCGTCAACGCGGTAATCTACCCGCTAGCACTCGGCGGCGTATCCATCATCGCCTCTATCATCGGCGTATTCTGCGTGCGTGGTCGCAAAGGCGGCAAGATCATGAATGCGCTCTACACCGGCGTGGTCGTGGCGGCAATCCTTTCCATCATCGGCTTCTACTTCATCGGCCGCTGGCTGATGTTCGACATGCCGAGCATCGGTTACATGGGTCTGTTCTGGGCCGCAGTCGTAGGGCCAGTACTGACCGTGGTGCTTGTTGGTATCACCGAGTATTACACCGGCACTCAGTTCAAGCCGGTGCGTCACATTGCGCAGGCGTCAACCACCGGCCATGCGACCAACATCATCGCGGGTCTCGGCATCTCCATGAAAGCCACAGCGCTGCCGGTGATCGCCATCTGCATCAGCATCGGCGTGGCGTATGCGTTCGCCGGCTTGTACGGTATCGCCATTGCCGCCGCCACCATGTTGTCCATGACTGGTGTGGTCGTAGCGCTCGACGCCTACGGCCCGATCACCGACAACGCCGGCGGTATCGCCGAGATGGCTGACCTGCCGAAAGAAGTGCGTGCCGTCACCGATCCGCTGGATGCGGTCGGCAACACCACCAAGGCAGTCACCAAAGGTTACGCCATCGGCTCGGCAGCGCTGGCTGCGGTGGTGCTGTTCGCCGATTACACCCACAATCTCACGGCGCTGGGCAAATCCTTCACCTTTGATCTGTCTGATTACAGAGTCGTCATCGGCCTGTTCATCGGCGGATTGATTCCGTATCTGTTCGGCGCCATGGCCATGGAAGCGGTGGGACGTGCCGCCGGATCAGTGGTGGAGGAAGTACGCCGCCAGTTCAAGGAGATCCCCGGCATCATGACCGGCAAGGCCAAGCCGGATTACTCGCGCGCCGTGGACATGCTCACCAAGGCGGCCATCAAAGAAATGATCATTCCCTCGCTGCTGCCGATCCTGGTGCCGATCATCGTCGGCGTCGCCTTCGGCGCACAGATGCTAGGCGGCGTGCTCGTTGGCACCATCGTCACCGGATTGTTCGTGGCCATCTCCATGACCACCGGCGGTGGCGCCTGGGACAATGCCAAGAAATACATCGAAGATGGCAACTACGGCGGCAAGGGTTCCGATGCCCACAAGGCAGCGGTCACCGGCGATACCGTCGGCGATCCCTACAAGGACACCGCCGGACCGGCCATCAACCCCTTGATCAAAATCATCAACATCGTGGCGCTGTTGATCATCCCGCTGCTGGTGAAATAAAAATGCGCGTTAGGAACGGCCGACCGACGTACATAAAACATCTGTTGTAGGAGCGGTCGTCTCGACCGCGATACCTTTCGCGGCGGATACCGCCGCTCCTACAAAAGACAGGAACGCCAAGAGCAAACTGGCCCTGATTTGCCAATCCAAGCGCCACCGCAAGGTGGCGCTTTTTTATTTCGATGTAGGTTGGGTTGAGGCATCGCTGAAACCCAACAATCCAGCAGCTTTATCAGGTTGGAGTTCGCTTTACTCACCTCAACCTATACATCACTTTGTTCGTGGCTTCTCAGAATTTGTTGAGGGGAATCTTGAGGTAGCTCACGCCGTTGGCTTCGGGTTCCGGCAGTTGTCCGGCACGGATATTTATCTGCACCGCGGGCAGCAGCAGCGCCGGGACGTTCAAGGTCTTGTCACGAGCGGTGCGCAGCTTGATGAATTCCTCGCGGGATACGCCGTCGTGTACATGGATATTCGCGTGCTTCTGCTCCGCCACGCTGGTTTCGTTCTTGTATTCACGTCCGCCAGTCGCATAGTCGTGGCATAGGAACAGGCGTGTATCCGCAGGCAATTTGAGTATTTTCTGAATGGAATCATACAGACAGCCGGCATCACCGCCAGGGAAGTCACAGCGCGCGGTGCCAGTATCCGGCATGAATAAAGTATCGCCCACGAAAGCCGCGTCGCTAACCACATAGGTCAGGCTATCGCTGGTGTGCCCGGGCGTAGCCATAATCCAGGCCGCCAGATTACCGATGCTGAAAGCCTCGCCATCCTCGAATAGATGATCAAACTGGCGACCGTCGGCAATTACCTGGGTTTCAATATTGTATAGCTTGGCAAAGCTAGCTTGAACCTGGCGGATGCCTGCACTGATAGCGATTTTGCCACCAAGTTCTTTCTTTATATGCTGTGCGGCACTTACATGATCTGCGTGTGCATGCGTTTCCAGTATCCAGTCCAGCTTCAGTTTCGCGTTTCGTAAATATTCGATGATCGCATCCGCAGAAGCTGTGCTGGTGCGCCCTGCTGCTACAGCATAATCCAGTACTGGATCAATGATGGCAGCGTGACTTGTTGCGGGGTCAGCAACAGCATATGAAAACGCGGATGTGGGCTTGTGGAAGAACTTGGTGATTACTGGAGACATGAGACAATCCAGGTATGGTTGAAGAATCTTCCTTATGAAGATCTATGCAACTGGTGAAGCTATCCGGACAATAACGGATAATCGATCGATTATTTAAAAATCCGTGTTACACCATCCACCGTCATGGTGATCTGCAGTGTTACGATATATCCAACTGTATTCATCAGGTAGCAATCTGATTCTGGAGATTTACTCCCATTAATCGTAAATACGGTATCCAGGCATGCGAATGCGATCGGCTGGTTTGGCTGCAAAGGATATTCTTCAGTGTCCCACGTAGTCGTACCGGTTGCGTAAACCACACTTCTCGTACTGTCTGTATAGGTCGTGTCAGTGTCGAATGCACCTGTCATGTTTATCAACGAATAATCCGGCAGTGCTGTCTGATTAGCATAGACAGTTTCCTGCCCGTTGGCATCTATAATCCCTACCCGGGTATATGGACCGATAGTGTAATAAAGCGTTTGGCTATCATCCGAAATGACCGTTCCATTTTTTGACAATGTTTCAGTTTGATCTGATGTGTAGGCAGATACGCCATCGAATGTGGATAAGCCACTACCCGGAATGGAAGTAATTTGCAGAGTATAGGTGTCACTACCCGAGGTTGCAGTCAGAGTGAAACTCTCATTGGTCTGTTCATAATATGTGAATGCGCCATCCAAAGGGAATTGATACCCGGAAGAGGAACTGGAACCCCCACACGCGCATAGCGCAAGTATGGAGCAGATTGTCAGAATTTTCAGATACATGGTTTCTGCCGTTTCCTGATTGCGTAGGGTACCTGATGCCACCCTTGTTTGAATGTCGACCCGCAGCCGATCTTCGCTGCTCAATATAGCCTTGCATTATTCCCACTTGAAAGCGGGATATCCAAATGCGTTTGAATAGCGGATTGCTGTACTAACCGGGGTTTATCACTACGATCGCAAGATGCATATTCTATATATACTGTCGCCGTTAATCCCGGAATATCCGTAAGATTCTCTGATGATCTTTGCCATAGTCGGTGCAGTGCTGATTGGGCTGACCCTGGGACTGCTGGGTTCCGGCGGCTCCATCCTCACGGTACCGGTGCTGTTATATCTGGCACACATGCCCGACAAGCTAGCCATCGCCAGCTCGCTCGGCATCGTGGGCGGCATTAGTTTCGCGGGCGCCATACCGTATGCCTGGCAGCGGTTGGTGCAATGGCGCTTTGTACTGTTGTTCGGCATACCCGACATGGCGGGAGCCTGGGCCGGCGCCTGGATAGGGGAATTTCTGCCGGGCGCGCTGCAGTTGCTGATTTTCGCAGTGGTGATGCTGACGGCCGCAATCGTGATGTTGCGTCAGCCCGCACTCAATCCGGATTCAGCGGTGCGCCACGCGGCCTGGAAAATCGTGCTCAGCGGATTGGGCGTGGGTGTCATCGTGGGCACTGTGGGTATCGGCGGAGGTTTCCTGATCGTGCCCGCGCTGGTAATCCTCGGTAGGCTCATGATGCGCCAGGCGGTGGCCACCAGTCTGGTCATCATCATACTGGCGGCTTTCACGGGTTTCATCCGCCATCTGCTCTCGTTGTCCACCCATGGCCAGCATGTGGACTGGCGTATTATTGGGCTGTTCATTATTGTGGGCGCGCTGGGCAGCTTCGCCGGTCACCAGATATCAGAACACATTCCGCAGACCCTCCTCAGGAAACTATTTGGCGTATTCCTGATCCTGATGGGCATATACATCGTTTTGCGCACACTGCCACGTCTATTCTGATCGCAGGGAGAAAACCATGACTGCCGCCACTGAACCAGTCACCCAAGCCAAAACCGGGATACGCGAAGTCACGCCAGGCGAAGTCGCAAAGAACCGTGACAAGTGCATCATCATTGATGTACGCGAACCGGCAGAGTATGCGACCGGCCACATCCCGGATGTGGCGAATATCCCGCGCGGCCTGCTTGAATCCAGCGTGGACAAACACCCGCTGCTCTGCGACCGTGACATGGCATTGGTGCTGCACTGCCAAAGCGGCGGACGTTCAGCACTCGCCACATTGGCATTACAGAAACTCGGCTTCAACAACGTCAGTAATATGGTCGGCGGGCTGCGCGCCTGGGAAGCGGCCGCATTACCAATAAGCAAGTGATCAACGCTTGATACCCCATCACAGCCATCCGTTGCATCAAGGCGATACGCGCGGCCGCCAGCCGTTCATCTACGCATTGTTGCTGACCCTTGGATTCGCGTTAATCGAAGCCATAGCCGGCGGCTGGGCAAATTCGCTAGCCTTGCTGGGCGACGCTGGCCATATGGCCACAGACAGTCTCGCGCTCGGCGCCGCGGCACTCGCTGCCTGGATTGCACTCAAACCTGCCTCCGTGCGTCACAGCTATGGTTTCGGTCGCGCGGAGGTGATGGCCGCGCTGCTGAATACCTTTTTCATGCTGCTCATCGTAGTGGCCATCTCCGTCGAAGCTGTCATGCGTTTTCGTCATCCACCCGTAGTGCATGCGCCGGTGGTGATAATTGTTGGTGGGCTCGGCCTCCTCGTCAACATCATCGTTTATGTAGTGTTACAGCACGGTGACTCATCACTGAATATGCGAGCCGCGTTGCTGCACGTGCTGGGCGACATGCTGGGCTCGCTGGCTGCCCTCGTCAGCGGTATTGTGATTTTTTTAACCGGCTGGTTGCCCATTGATCCACTGTTGTCACTATTCATTGCGGTGTTGATTCTGATATCTAGTCTGCGATTGCTGCGTGACACCAGCTGTGTGTTACTTGAAGGAGTACCACGCGGCCTGGATCTGGCCGAAATTGGCCACAGCATGGCGCGCGTGGACGGTGTACGTTCGGTGCACGATCTGCACGTCTGGTCCCTGTCCTCAAATGAAGTTTCGCTGTCCGCCCACATCGTCATAGATGAAATGGGCTCCTGGCAAGGTGTGCTTTATCGTTTGCAGAACCACTTGCATGAGAGCTACAGCATTGAACACGCTACTCTGCAACCGGAACCGGCAGTGCTGGCGCGCGTCCCGCTGGAAAGTCTGAGGCGGCGGTACTGAAGTATCGTAAGGATTATCTCGTTTTGACTTAATCTGGTTTGCCAAGCCTTGAGGATAGTAATAAGATTCGCTTGCTCTCTGTCACGGCAGGGATGCTGTAGACTCAAACACAACTCTATGGAGAAATATAGCTATGAAGAAATTCATGATCCCATTATTGTTCGCCATGGCCGCAGCCGCATTGATGTTCTCGTCCAGTGCTTCAGCCGCGGAAGGTAAGACCATGACTCCGCAGCAGGAGAAGATGGCTACATGCTCACATGAATCCAAGGGCATGAAGGGCGAAGAGCACAAGAAGTTCATGAGCGACTGCATGAAGGGTAACACCAAGGCAATGAAGACTGACGAGGCCGCTGCTGCCAAAGGCGAGACTCATCACATGACAACGGCACAAGAAGAAAAAATGAAAACTTGCAACGCCGAAGCCAAGAGCAAGAAGCTCAAGGGCGAGGATCGCAAGCAATTCATGAGTAAGTGCTTGAAAGGCGGAAAATAAGAATCCGCAGAGTTGAATGAATAACGGGGCGCAGTATGCGCCCCGTTTTTTATGCCGATACGCTACGCCTGCGCAGCTTACGCATCATGACTCACCAGGGTCGTCCGGCGCGAATATGTAACGGCCATCTAACCTGATGTTTATCCATCGAAGACCCCCATATCTCATTCAGATTATTTCCGAAATCCTTCACCGGATCCCAGCCGTTCTGCTTGATAAACCTCCGCACTGCAGACCAGGTATCCAGATATGCCAGGAACTGCTGTAAATTCCAATGCTGGTTCATACTGAAAGCTGGTGTCGGGACATCTTTAAATGGAAATTCAATCGTGCGATAGCCCTCGTCAATCAGCACCCGCTCGGGCGGCCAATAGGCGCCTATCGCATTGTTGTAGAAAGACTGCACCACAGCATCAATCTCCGGCGTGATCGAACACAAACCATAGCACCACACAGCGATAACACCGCCGAGTTTGAGCACTTGGTCCACTTGCTTGTAAAAAGCCGGCCGGTTAAACCAGTGAACCGCCTGGGCGACAGTCACCAGATCAATGGACTGCGGTTTGATCATGGGTGATTCCGCCACGGTGACGCGGTAACTGATCCGTTCGTGGGGAAAGGCGTTCCCGATCTGTTCTTTACTGGGATCGGTTGCGATGACATGCTTATAATGCGCCGCGAGACCCAATGCAGCCTGGCCATTTCCTGTGCCGCAATCCCAGGCTACATCATGGTTCACCGTCAATGTTGCCAGCCACGCAAACAGTTCATCCGGATAGCGCGGTCGAGCGTCTGCGTAAGCAGCAGCATGTCCGGAGAAATAGTCCTTAAATCCTGCTTGGCTCATACCTGATGATAAAGTCTCACTGCGAAGATAATCCACATGGTCAGCAGCACGAAAAAGCTGGCGGCATAAACGGGAAAGCGATGCATGATCTTATTGTAGGTCACATGGATCAGGGAATGCACAATCCGCAGTCCTAAATAAAGCCACGCCAGAACCAATAACGTTTCCGATACGGTGTGTGTCATATACGCAGCAAGGCACAGTACGTAAAACAGCACCGGCATCTCGAACAGATTGATGAAATTGCGGCCCGGCAGGCGCACATCCATCGGCACCTCCGTTGATTCACCGGCCTTGTATTCGCCGCGCTTGATACGCCCGGCGAAACCAGCAGACCAGCGTTTGTAGGTCATAAGTAACATGATCAAGAAAGTCCAAGCTACCAAGGCCATCATCGGGACAAATATTGCTTCTGGTTTCATACAATCCTCATCTTTATTGTGACTTGTTTATGGCAGTAACGTCAGGGAGCTCTGACTCACTCTTTTTCTGTCATTCCGGCGAAAGCCGGAATCCAGTAAATGAAATACTTCCTGAATACCGACGTTCACCGGTAGATTGAGTGGGTTCAGTATGGAGATTCGGGCTTCCTTGATTATTGAGTTAGATAATCGCATAGGCGCGTACCGGAAAGGTGCCGAACTTCTTTACTTTCACCGGCACGGCGTGAAACCGGAAGCCGTGGTCGGGTAGCCGCTCAAGGTTACACATATGTTCACAGACAGGTATATCGGCGCCCAGTAGAATCGAATGGACCGGACGTCGCAAGTCGGCGGTGTCGTCGATGTTATAAGAATCGATCCCCACGAATACCGCGCCCTGCTCTTTCAGATAGTTCGCCGTGGCCTCGGTCAGAAATGGGTGGCCTTCGAAATATGCATCTGCGCGCCAGTGCTTCGCCCACCCGGTATGCACCAACACTGCTTTGCCCTGCACTTGAGTACCCTTAAACAACTCCGGTCCGATGGCACGTTCGTCTTTACCCGTATGAAAGAGCAAGCCTTCCAGATCTGCCAAGGACTCCAGCGGCAATTCGGATAAATCCTTGCCATCGGTATACCGATGGAACGGGGAATCCACATAAGTGCCGGTGTTCGCTACCATCTCGATCTTGCCGATATAGAAGGTCGTGTCTTCGCTGTAATGAGTCCTGGAGGCTTCCCGGGAAAGGTAGTCGCAGATGATCGGTGCCGGCAGACCTTTATAGGTGAGCATGCCGTGCTCGACCGTGTGGCTGAGATCAATGATTTCTGAAGTATGTGATTTCATTGCTTGCAACCTTTTGCGATACCCAGCATAACCTTCAACGATAGCTCTACATCCTCATCGGTAGTTGCCCAAGAGCACACGCTGATGCGCATAGCGGTCTTGCCCTGCCACATAGTCCCGCCGCACCAACAAGTGCCGTCGTTCTGAATCTCGGCAATCACACGATTGGTCATGGCCGCATCACCGAAGGACACCAGCACCTGGTTGAGCACCACCTCGTTGAGGATTTCATAGCCAGCAACTTTGAAGCCTTCCGCAAAACGCCGCGCCTGGCGGCAGTTGCGCACGATCATCTCAGAGACGCCAGCGCGACCAAGCGTCTTTAGCGCTGCCCACACTTCGATACCGCGCGCGCGCCGCGATAATTCCGGCACGAAGTCAGATGGATTGCGGCGTGAACTATCGGTGGGCAGGTATTCCGCAGTGATGGCCATGGCCGCGCGCAGCGCATCCGCATCGCGGACGAAGGCGATGCCACTGTCATAGGGGACATTCAGCCATTTGTGGAAATCCGTGGCCCAGGAATCCGCTTTCGCCATACCCTGTGTCAGCTCGGCCAATTCAGGTACTGCCATCGCCCAGAGACCGAAGGCGCCATCCACGTGCACCCAAGCGTCGCTGGCATGTGCAATCTCGCAGATTTCGCCGATAGGATCGAAGGCACCGGTGTTCACGTTGCCGGCTTGGGTACAAATAATCGTCGGACCGGACATGGGCGGCAAGGCATCGGCACGCAGCCGACCTTGCGAATCCACAGGTACTTTGAACAAACGGTTGCGGCCAAGTCCCAGTAACCCAAGTGATTTGGTCAAAGTAGGATGAGCTTCACCGCCTACGATCACCGTGATGGGCGGCGCACCGATCAGACCATCCGCCTCCACGTTCCAGCCCGCACCTTCCAGCACTTTGTGGCGCGCAGCCGCCAGCGCAGTGAAATTCGCCACCGTCGCACCTGTGACGAATCCGCCGCCCGTCTCGCGCGGCAAATGCAGGATATCCAACAGCCAGCCCAGCGCGACCTGCTCCAGATACGCTGTAGCCGGCGTGACGTTGTAAAGCGCCGAGTTCTGGTCCCAGGCTCCGGCCAGCCAATTAGCCGCCAAGGTCACGGGCAGCGAGCCACCGATCACGAAACCGAAAAAGCGCTTTCCGGCGATCCCCATAGTGGCGCCTGAACACACTTCATCCAGAAGCCTCAGTACCGATTCAGGTTTATTGGGTTGTTCGGGTAATGGCTGATCAAGTATAGAAAGATTCGTTACGGCATCCGACAAGGGTGCGACGGGTCTGGCATCAACATTTTCCAGATATGTGATGGCGCGTTGCGCTGCGTCTTCTAGAAGATTCCTCATCAGAATATCTCCTTAATCATCGTCTAATGTAAATAATAAAGCTCTCACCCTATACGATATCAACTACAGGCAATAACCGTATTTAGTCGTATGATGACCTAGATGGAGCTAATCATCTTGAAATAAAATATTGAATGTCTATTATATTTTTTATTTTCCTTTCTAAATCATTTAGATCTTTTTCTCGTGGGAATCCAGTACAGCCATAATTGTGATACAAATACTTAGATTCACCATGGTACTGAAATCGCATCTCAGATGATGGCGCATCCATGGCGAGATTCTTGCAATCATCATAACGATGATTCCATATATCGGGGTAACCATCCCTGAACCCCTGAATATCATAATCTTTCATAGTATTCACTATCTTCCGAAATACATCTGGTGATAACGACCCCGTGTAAATACCTTTATATTTCACGTGGTCCAAACCATCAAACAGATAAGCTCCATCTGGGAATATATAAATCCTATATACCGGGCAGCTACCAAGACAACCAAATTCCGAATAATAGAAAACATCTTTTGCTAGCGGCTTATTTGCCGCAGATACCGCAATTGTAAATAAAAGAAATAAGCAAGCAGGAAATCCTATAATTCGCGGCATCGCTATTCTCCCAGTAGGTGGTCGGTATAAAGTCCGGACAATATTCCTAGCAATTGTTCCTAATCTTACTCTGCTGTCTATTCTCCATCTGCCACACTTAACTTGAAACGCCATTCGCCGAGTATCACCGCGGCGATCACCATCGCACCGCCCACAAAACCGCGTACTCCGAGAACCTCGTGCAGCCACAACCATCCGAATAACGCTGCAAACACGGGCTCCATTGCGTAGATCACTGCGGCTTTCTCCGCCGAGACGTGGCGCTGCCCCACCGCTTGCAGAAACAGCATGCCGGCGCTGGCAACGACGCCAAGATAGAGCAATGATGGCCACGCAGGCTCTGCTCGTGCGATCAAGGTCGCGAGCGCGCCACCGTGCATATGCGTAACCAGCAACCACAAAATGCTGATTATCGCCATGGCAACGATCTGGGTAGCGGCCAGCGTGCGCGAATCATGTGCTTGGATGCGGCGCGACAAAATAATGATGTAGATTGCATACGTGAGCGCACATATCAAAGTAGCACTGTCGCCGATCAGACTGCCGCCGCTCTCCCATGACATGAGACCGATGCCGGCGCAAGCCAGTACAGCCGCACTCACGATTTGCAGGCCCAAGCGAGCGCCCAACAATAGCCCGATGAAGGGCACCATCAGCACGTTGAGGCTGGTTAGGAACGCGCTGCGGTTGGACGAGATATATTCCAGTCCCACCGCTTGTGTCACATACGAGGCCAGTGCCACCACGCCCAAGAGAATGCCATCCCGCCAGGCGGTGCGAGATGCTTTGAATGCGAAGGGCAACATGCACACACCAGCCACTAGGAAACGCACAGCCGTAATCTCCGCGCCACTGAGATGCGATGTCGCCGCACGGATGATTGGGAACGTAGTGCCCCAGACCAGGGTCACGAACAGCAGCACTAGCACGCTGAAACTCACCGGTCTCTCCCCAAGAAGACGGTGGCAATTTTACAGGATTGGATCAATACATTTTCCGTCATGCCGGCGTGACCGCCAGGGATGGCGAAAATGCCGGAAACACAAGAGTAGTTTCCGGTAAAAACCAGCATCCAGTAAGTAATAATCGGTCCTGGATTCTGGCTTCCGCCGGAATGACGAAGTTGGGATATACACGAATTATTCAGAGCTTCCCTAAACAATAATCCGTTGATGTTGAGCGTAGCGAAGCGAAATCGAAACATCATCGCCACCGCTGAAATTCTACCCTTCGACTCCGCGCCCATGGCGCTACGCTCAGGGCGAACGGTGTGTTTGTAACTTCTTCAATTTTTATTTGCCAATTCAACGCACTTGCTCAGGAATACATGCATTGCGCGTTCGCCCCCGACGTACTTCTCGCACTTGTAACCCAAAGCACGCATATCGATGCCATTCAGGAGATGTTCCCCGGATCCGAGTAATACCGGCGAAATAGCGAGATGCAAATCGTCGATTAGACCGGCTTTCAGATATTGGCGTATGGTGGAGACACCGCCACCGAGCCGCACGTCGCGGTCGCCTACAGCCGCTTTCGCCTGCTTCAAAGCAGAATGAATGCCGTCGGTGACAAAGTGAAACACCGTGCCACCCTTCATCTGGATCGGCGCCCGTTTGTGATGCGTGAGTACGAACACCGGCATGTGAAACGGTGGATCGTCGCCCCACCAACCTTTCCAGCTTTCGTCCGGCCACGGCCCGCGGATCGGGCCGAACATATTGCGCCCGAGAATCCAGGCACCGATTCCTTCAAAGCCTCTTTCGGCAATCCCGTTATCAACACCGATCTCGCCACCCTCCTGGCCTTGCATCTTTTGCCACGCAAGCGTGTGGAAGAACCATTCCATCAGCTCCTGGCCTCTCATGCCCACCGGATTCTGGAGATCCTGGTCCGGCCCGGCACCGTAGCCGTCAATGGAGATCGCGAAACTCAGGACACGAAGTCTGAACATGGAATGTCTCGCTATTCCGTAGGGACGATACAGTTTAATGCCGTTCGCCGCTGGATGGCGTAGGATTCGCGCTCAAACGGAGACTGCCATGTCACATTCCTTCGCCACTCGGACGTTCATCTCCATCCTTTTACTCGCCAGCGGCGTCTGGGCTTTATGGGGCTCATTCAATAGCTACGACCTGCCATTTTCCTTAGGTATTGTGGATGCCCGAACTGCGGTGGTGCATCCCAACCCGGGCTTGCCAATGCCACCCGGCATCCAGGCCGGTGACCGGATCGATCTGAAAGCACTGGATCCGTCGGCCCGCGCCGCTGTCGTCATCTACGACATGCAGGGCACCCTGCCAGCGGCGCAAACCTACCCGTTCGTCGTTCGCCGGGGAGACACAAGCATCACCGTGCCGGTGACCACGATACGCTACGCTCTCAGCCAGCGTGCGTTCATTTCCTTTTGGATCTTCTTGGGGAATACGTTGCTTGTCACAGTTCTGGGGCTGCTGGTCCTGTGGCGCGGTCGGGACCGGGCCGCAATCTATATGGCGGTATGGCTGATACTTACGATGCTTGGCTTCGCGTTGAATTACGGTTTCGGAACCGATGGCACGTTCGGCCTTTGGATGCAATCACTCGCCATCGGCGCTTATGGCTTCGGCCGCGTCGTTTTTTACCTCATGATCGAAACCCTTTTGGGCGCGGCCCTGACACCGCGCGCCCGGCTGTTCGCTCGCATCGGTTTTGCCCTGATCCTGGCTGTGGGTGTGACCACCATGCTGGGCGGACATCTCATCTATGTCATGAGCGGCTGGGCCGGGCTGATGCGTCCGGCATTTGGCATCCTGTTCACAGCCGCCTATCTAGTCCCGGCGCTTATGCTGCTCTTCGGTTATAGCCGCGCCGTGCAGATCCAAAAGCCACGGTTGCGATGGCTCCTGTTTAGCACCGCGGTGCTGCTGGTGAGCATATTCTTAAGCAACACGTCAGTGATGGACATCGTCACGACACTGGCCGTGCAGAGCACGTTCATCGGCATCGGTTTCTGCGGTTTTACCTACACGGTGCTGCGTCACCGGGTGGTGGACGTTTCCGTGGTGCTGGACCGCACCCTGGTATACGGCGCCACCACCGCGCTGGTGGTGGGCATCGTGGCTGCCATGAACAGCGTGGCTTTGCGTGCGACACTCGGTGAGCACACCGGCCTGCTGCTGCAAGTCGTGATTCCTCTGGCCCTCGGTATCGTGCTGGGTAAGGTGCGCATCTACATGGACCGCGTTGTCGAGCGGGTGTTCTTCCGCAGGAAATATCTTGCGGAGAGCGCACTCAAGGCCTTCGCCCGCCAGGCGGGGCACATGGAAAGCGCTTCGAAATTGCTGGATGCTGCGGTGCGCGAGATCCAGCGGAACATGAATGCACCGGCGGTCGCCATCTATTCAGCGGAGAAACAGGGCTACAAACGGCTCCGGCAAACGGGTGCGGACGAGTTCCCGGAAGAATTGGATATCGACGACGCGGCGCTGGTGGCGCTGCGCACCGAACGCGCGGCGGTGGAGTTGCCGGATGTGGGCAGCGCCATGGGTGACGATGGCTGCGTGTTCCCCATGATCGTGCTGGGTAACCTGCGCGGCGCCGTGGTATGCCTGAACCAGCCGAGCGTGCATTACGCCATGGATGAGAAAATGTTATTGACACAGGTGGCCAGTGACGTGGGCGCTGCGCTGCGCATCCTGCGCGCGCGTGATAACGAAGCTATCGTCGCGGAACTGGTGGAAGGCAAAGTCCCGACTCGTGAACTCCGCGAGCGGGCCCGTGCTGTGCATCTCGCCCGGGCGGGTGCGTAAGCTATCTGCCTCTTGATTAAGACCAAAAGCTAAGGCCGTGGCCTGTTCCACATAAATTTGCACTAGACGACATATGATTCGGCGTGACGTCAGGTACGCGGCGTGATGTCCAGTTCGATCGTTGAATGAGCCGCGTCTTCCAGCCGGATGACGGCCTCCTGCTTGTTGCCTGTCAGGACTGTTGGAGAAGCAATCAGCTGGTAATCCTGCTTTTTATCGTAAGTATAGATGTTGGCCTTTATACGCACCTGCCCTCCCTTGGTAATTTCAGGCAGCAGGATCAATTTTAGTTGCTTGTCGATGCGCACCTCGCTGGTCTTGCCAGCTTCGTTTAGCAGGTGTACAGAGGCGAGCTGTGTCTTGTCCTTGAGCACCGTAACATCGAGCATCACAGGAGCTGCCGTCACATGTGAAACATATAGCAGAGAGAGGGCTGCCGCAGCAAACGCCCCCAGTCCAAACCGAATCGGCCAGCGCAGTAGCATCATCCGTCGTTTTACAGGTTCGACCAGCAAATGTTTAGGCGTGATATCGAATGCCGAAGACACGGCCTTTACAGATTCGTAGGAGCCGCTGCCGTAGGTCTCCATACGCTGCACGGTCCTCAGGCTGAGGTTGGCAATTTCCGCCAGCTGCTGCTGGCTCCAGGCTCTGGATTGCCGTAGGTGAATGAGCTTACTGGTATCTATGTGCATGTCCATCACGATTCCTCCCCGTAAATGAGGTGATCATTCTGGGAGGAAAACCCTGGTTGTATACGTCAGTCTTGCGACATTCGCGTGCTATTTATACGCCAGACCCCCGAACAGCGCCATCGTTTGTCTGAACCGGCCAAGCACGCATTACGCTATGGATGAGAAAACGCTATTGACGCAAGTGGCTAGCGATGTGGGCGCTGCGTATCCTGCGTGCGCGTGACAACGAAGCTATCGTCGCCGAACTGGTGGAGGGCAAGATCCCGACGCGTATACTCCGTGAGCGGGCTCGCACCCTGCATCTTGCCCGGGCGGGTGCGTGAGCCTAAGTTTTATTATCTTACCTTGCTGTGCGTAAGGCCATTGAGCCATACTCGATTCGGGCGATTTTCTGCAATTTAGATATGAACGATAATTAAATAAGGTCTCTCAAGTTCAGGTCGATATATTCTCAACTACACTCAGGCGGAATATAAATAACTGCTTTCCTTGATGACAAGGAGAATAAAGTGGAAAGTTACCTGATTAGCGTTTCCGGCATGGCCGTCATATTTCTCGCACTGCTGGTGCCGCTGTTTTTGCTTGCATTCCTGACATCGCCCCGGCCCGCGCGCTTGTCTCCCCTGTTGCTATTTGCCGTTTTCCTGACGCTGGATATAGCCCTAATATTCCTGTTCAAGATCGTCAAGGTTGTACCCGACTGGGGCGGTTGGAACTGGCAGGGCAAGCTGTTGGAAGTAGTCTGGCCGTTGCTGTTGCTGGCGTTCGTGCCGAGATTCACCGCTGCCTACACAGGCCTGAATTTCAAAACCATTCAGGGAAGCTGGTGGGTGCTGCTAATCGCTTGCCTGATCTACATTGTAGTGAACACGCCGATCCAGTACTTATTCGGTCAGCATTTCGGCTTGCATGTGAAGTTGTCCACATTCCTGAGGTGAAATAAAGGGGTCAGAGCCTTTAAATTGCCCCAGACAGATGTTAATGGTCAACACTTAAGGGCTCCGACCCCTTTATTCTTGATGAAAGAACCTGATGCCAGTCAACCTTACTCGCCGCGATAAGCTAGCACACTCGTTAATTGAGACTCACTAGCTCCGCTAGTATGTAGTGCCTTTCTAAGAATTTCTAACCCGACCTTTGGTGATCGTGGCACTACTCCAGATGAATAATATTTCTTTTCGAACGAATACCCATCTTCAGTCACTTTTTCTATGATTTGTATCGATCCTGGAGATTGCTCATAGTCTTCCTTATACTTCCATGGTCCATTGGCTTTGACTTCAACCTCATCTGGAATTGCATCCAATACTGCGTCAATGAGACGAAAATTTAAATGAGGACAGAAGCGAAACCGAAAAAGGTTCTGTTCGAGTTCATGACGAATTCTTTTTTTGTCGAACGCGAAAATGACTTGCTTATTTAGAACGCCAGCCTTGCGAAATTGTCCGTATGAGAACCAATTCCCCCATATTACCCAATCCATATTCGCTTGCTTGCAACCCCAAACGTTAAAACGCTTCTCGTCTATTCCAAAGCAATATTCAACAGGGCGATACGCAGTGTTTCGCTGTTCACTGCACCATACGAAACCAAAAACGTCATCCCAATGCGATTCTTGTCCATCCACCCATACCTTTCGATTCCGCATGCCTTTTATGTCTCCTACAAGCTTTGCGGCCTCCCCAATCTGTTCTCTCGGCCATGCCGCCAAATACCACGTTTTCTTTCCTCTAATACAAGTTGCGTTGATTGGTGCTCCCTGCGCCCTTTTTACAGCATCCGCAAACCCACTTGCGCTTGATTCAGAAAATTCAATAGCTACGCCCTTCACAGGTATCTTATACGTTATGAGGACCGCGGATTCTTGGTCAGATTTTGTAAGTGAACTGCCGCACGCTGGACAAAATTTTGCATCTTCAGATACAGAAGCAGCGCAACTTGGACAAGCTCGCATATTATGTGATGGAGCCATATTTGTCTTGACCTGCGCGATGATGATCTGAAATTGCTCCTTAGTGACTCCAGCTTTGCGAGCAAACTCAAGAATCACCAGCTCTTCTGCCTGATCTAACTTGCCGTCCATGAGAGACACGACAATCATATCCTCAAGATTGGAAATCCTAGTTGACAATAGACCAACGGGTGATGGCATGTATCCGGTAGTTTCTACAACGGTTTGGGCTTTGCTTAGCAAAGTTTTGGTTGCACCAATTCGCTTCTGGGTGTTGGTTATGGCCTGCATTTCATTTGGTGTGACTCGGCCATCCGCACGTGCCACAGCTAGCAGATTCGCGAGATACGCGATCTTATCTTCGTCATTCATCCTTCTCAATTCCTGATGTTGTCACGCTCAAAATTGCGCCGAGTCAGTCGGAGAAGTTCAGAAAAAATTAATGCATACAATTTAATGCGATAAGTCATAAATGCCGGAATACGGTTTGCTATTATGCATGATTGCTATTCCCGCCAGTCTGCGACACGGCTATTCACAAGTCACTTTATTATCTTGCGCAGAGATAATCTGCCACTTTCCATTTCGCTTCAGCCAGGTGTCCGTCCAGACCAGGCAGTGTTTCAAATCGGCGCCGTCCTTTTTATTGCTGATGCTACTCTCGCTGCCGTAAGCCATCGCCACTGAATCCCCAAACAGCCGGATTTGGATTTTCTGGAGTTGGCAGTCAGTATTATCGCCCTTCCCACCCCAATCACCCGTTGGCTTTCCGTAGCGTAGGCCACTCGGGGCTGTGCCCTGAAAATCTTCATCAAAAGCAGCTTTGAGGGCATCGGGTACTGAGCTGCAGGCTGTGTGCGCCCACAGATCTTCCAAAGTAGTGATGGTTTTCGCAGTCGGGTCGGTGGGCGACAGCCAGCGTCCCGTGTTATCCGCGGCATGCGCTGTGCCGATTCCAATCAAGATAATTGCTACCATTACCAGAAATGAGTTCTTCATTCGCTGTCTCCCATTTAATATATCGAGAATTCATCAGTCAGAATCAAACGCTTTAAGCCCAGCGGTTTGCGTTCTTGGGAAATCCAGGCCGCTGCACGCGCACCACACAAAATCGTTGCCCGGTCGGGGCCTGCATTACCACCCAACGCTCCAGCCGGCTGACCACGCTGGCGCCCAATTTTTCCAAGCGCAGTACCTCAGCGGGGATGTCATCGGTTTCAATGTCAATGTGAACCCTGCTCTCGTGGCTAACGCGCTGGATTTGTACGATCGGTTCGTCCGCTGGCGTCTCCAACATGCGGTAGTTGCCGCGCGTACCCGGATGATCAGAGTCTATTGGTCGGCCCAATGCCTCGGCCCAAAAGCTGGCGGCCTGATCAACATCAGGTGTATTGCAGTCAATCAGCAGGGCGCAGAGTCTTGAATGATGCATTGTCGCTTCTTCCTAGTTCAGATATCGAACGTATTCTCAAACGATCACATGTTCCTGATATAGCTCCGTCCCCTCTCTTTCAGAACCGCGCCATCAAACAAGGTACTTTTCAATGTCGCGTGTCCCATGGAATACGCAAAGGATGCAGGTATTTTATGGCCGGCGTAAGGGTTTGCATGCACTGTAACATTGAGCTACAATGTAGCCCAACCTATGGAGAAAAACCTCATGAAAGCCAATACCGTCGTCCGCGCCAGAATCGATGCCGAGACCAAGGAAGAAGCGGCCGTGGTGCTTGAAGCCATGGGCCTCACCGTGTCGGATGCCTTCCGCCTCATGCTCACCCGCATTGTTCACGAGAAGGCTCTGCCTTTCGAGCCGTTGGTTCCCAATACCAAAACGATTGCGGCGATGAAAGAAGCCCGCCACGGGAAACTGCGCACCGCCAAAAGCGTGAAATCCCTGATGGCGAATCTCGATGCGGACGATTGAGTATACCCGGCAATTCAAACGCGACTTCAAACGTGAATCTTGGGGCCCACATCGGAATACGTTTGAAACCGTATTCCCACGATTGTTTGACACCCTCTCCCGCGATCAGCCCCTGCCTGCCAAGTACCGAGATCACCCGTTAACGGGCGAATGGAAGGATTTTCGTGACTGCCATATCCGTCCAGATTTGGTCTTGATCTACCGTAAACAAGGAGACAGTGTGTTGCAGTTGGTCCGCCTCGGCTCACACAGCGAACTCAGTCTGTAAACTAGTCGTCTGCAACGCACACTTCACTCTCACGTCTTCCGATAAATCTCCGCGCCACTTTGCTTAAACTCTTGGGCCTTTTCTTCCATTCCTTTCTTCGCATACTCCCGCACATCCTGGGTGATTTTCATGGAACAGAAATGCGGGCCGCACATGGAACAAAAGTGTGCGGTTTTGGCCGCATCCTTCGGCAAGGTCTCGTCGTGGAATTCCCGAGCCTTGTCCGGATCGAGCCCCAGGTTGAACTGGTCTTCCCAACGGAATTCGAAGCGTGCTTTCGATAGCGCGTTATCCCGCAACTGCGCGCCGGGATGGCCTTTGGCCAGATCCGCCGCGTGCGCCGCGATCTTGTAGGTGATGATGCCGTCGCGCACGTCGTCCTTGTCCGGCAATCCCAGGTGCTCCTTAGGCGTGACGTAACACAGCATGGCGGTGCCGTACCAGCCGATCTGGGCGGCGCCGATGGCGCTGGTGATGTGGTCGTAGCCGGGCGCGATGTCGGTGGTCAGCGGACCCAGCGTGTAGAACGGCGCTTCGTAGCATTCCGCCAGTTCCTTATCCATGTTCTCCTTTATAAGCTGCATGGGCACATGCCCCGGCCCTTCGATCATCACCTGGCAATCGTGCTTCCAGGCTATTTGCGTCAATTCACCCAAGGTCTTCAATTCCGCGAATTGTGCTTCGTCGTTGGCATCGGCGATGCAGCCGGGCCGTAGGCCGTCGCCCAGGGAGAACGACACGTCATAGGCCTGCATGATCTCGCAGATATCCTCGAAGTGCGTGTACAGGAAACTCTCCTGATGATGCGCGAGACACCACTTGGCCATGATTGAGCCGCCGCGCGAGACAATGCCGGTGACGCGCTGTGCAGTCAGCGGCACGAATGGCAGACGCACGCCGGCGTGGATGGTGAAGTAATCCACGCCCTGCTCCGCTTGCTCGATGAGCGTATCGCGGTACATCTCCCAGGTGAGTTCTTCGGCTTTTCCGTCCACTTTCTCCAGCGCCTGGTAGATGGGCACCGTGCCGATGGGCATGGGCGCGTTGCGGATGATCCACTCGCGGGTCTCGTGGATGTTTTTGCCGGTGGATAGATCCATGAGCGTGTCGCCGCCCCAGCGCGCCGACCACACCATCTTCTCCACTTCCTCGGCGATGCTGGAAGTGACCGCAGAATTGCCGATGTTGGTGTTGATCTTCACCAGGAAATTGCGGCCGATGACCATGGGCTCCAGTTCCGGATGGTTGATGTTGGCGGGGATGATGGCGCGACCGCGAGCCACTTCCTCGCACACGAATTCGGGTGTGATGACCAGGGGAATCAACGCGTCGAATGAATGTCCGGGGTGCTGCCGCAGCAAAGTCGCATAGCGTGGATCGCGACGAAGCTGTTCAAGCCGCAGGCTCTCACGGATGGCGATGTATTCCATCTCCGGCGTCACCGTGCCTTGGCGAGCGTAATGCATCTGGGTAACGTTGGCGCCGGCTTTCGCGCGCTTCGGCTTGGGTGGTTGCGGAAAGCGAATGTCCGCAAGCTTGGTATCCCGATTACGGTGCCGCGCGTATTCGGAAGTGAAATCGCTCAGTTGCTTGGTATCGCCGCGCTCCTCGATCCAGCGCGCACGCAACGGCGGCAGACCACGGACCAGGTCGATGTGCGCTGCCGGATCGGTGTAGGGTCCGGAGGTGTCATATATAGGTATAGGTGGATTGGCTTCGATACCATGTAGTGCCGGCGTATCCGACTGTTGCACCTCGCGCATGCCAACCTTGAGATCGGCGCGTGAACCGGCGATGAAAAGCTTGCGGGAATTGGGGTAAGGCCGGGTGGCGTCTTCGGAAAGTTGTGCGGTGCGGCGAATGAAATCTTCAGGGATAGCGCTCATGGTGTGTCCTCATGGACCGAGCGCAGGCAAGAATGGGCGGCGGGGAGACCGTCGGAGCATTCCCTACGCCGGTGTTGACCAGGTTCAGGTTCCAAGGGTTCCAACCAACCTGCAAAACCTACTGCGCTTGCCATGACGGCGTTGCTCGCACGCTCAAAATCCTCATGTACTAGCGTGTACACTCCGGTTTTTCGCATGCTCGCGCCTTGTCCTGCCTGCGCTCGCTACGGTTTTGCTGGCGGTTGTATCTCAGCCCTTTCGGGCACCCCCAGCTCGACGGGTGTAACTATAGCAAAAGATACAGACTAAGGTTTGATGCTTCGGTGCGTGCATTCATACCAATGCTCCTGTCTGCAGGCAGGAGAGGGTCAAAGCGCTGGGAATAAATCAGGTATCGACGGTGTATGACCGGACGGATTACAGCGATCCAGATGCCAAAGCCGCCTTGGCTTGCTTGTAATCCGGATCGAGGTCGAGCGCGGCAACATACTGAGCTTTCTCGCTGATCTTGTCGCCGGCGATGGCATACAACATGCCAAGCTGATAATGCGCCTGTTTGTAGGTGGGTGTCCCAGGCAGCCAGTCATGCGGCAACGTCAGGAATTTCTGCAAGTCCTGAATGCCTTGCTGCACTTGAATCTTGCCAAGTGCTGCCGCCTGACCGACACCGTAGTAGTTGGCGCTATTTGTGGGCTTCTTGGTAATGCCATCATTGAATGCCGCAATCGCATCGCTATAGCGATTCTGACCCACGAGGAACACACCCAACCAATAATCACTGTCTCCGGACTTGTCGAGATTAGCAGCCTTGCGCAAGTATGTTTCAGTTTTCTGGTTGTTCTTGTCTTCCTGCGCCCGGGTCGCGCGTACCACCGCCGCTTGCACTGGATCAAGCTTGTCCAGGGCGGCAATCTGCTCATCGGCTTTGTTGATACTGCCGCCGGCGATACCCGGCGCCAGAATGTAATACTTGGCAAGACCGGCGCGTGCCTGGGCATTATCGGGGTCGAGTTGCACAGCCTGCTGAAACGCATCACGAACCTTGTATGCGATACCTAGCTGGCTGAAGATGCTCACATCGTGAACGTACTGTCCGTAAGCGACGCCTAGCAACATCTGGTAGGTCGCATCCTGGGGCGCGAGCGCAATCGCCTTGTGCGCCCAATCAACACCGGCTTTGTTCTGCCCGCGCGCCAGGCTGACCGTCGCCATACCCGCCGCCGCTGCGGCGTCGTTTGGGTCGTTTTGCAAACCGGTCCGGAAATACGCCTGCGCGCCGGCGTAATTTTCCATTTCCAGCATCTGCATACCGGGGCCATCAAGTGCCTTCGCGTGTGCAGAGAAAGCCAAGGCCATTGCCAAACACGTTAAACCTGCAACTGCAAAAGATTTCATCCAGCTCTCCGTAACATCCTGCCAAATCCGATCACTACGCACGCACTTCTCCACGACCCAGTGCACCGCACAGGGCTTCGCCCGTTACCCCTGTACGCAGGGATTCAAGGCGCCTCCAGTAATCTTTTTGAGTTCTTATTCTCGGTCGGGGAAGACCGGGTCACGGCATCCATTATACAAAATGCATGCTCGAATGTAGAGGAGTCCGACGGACGGAACAGAAAAGCCGATGGACGGCAACCACTAGCTGCGACGATAGCTCATCGTCTTGCCGGGAAAAACGGCATCAGTCTAGTGTTTCAGGGCAAATACGTCTGAGCCAGCGAGGTAAATGAGGCACCGGCAGGACAACCAGCACTTGCAGGATAATTCCGGCAAAATCACTACATCGCAACCGCACGAGAGGGCAAGTCGTTCCTCGTTACTGCTCACGTCTGAGTGTCAATCGCTCATAGCCTCAAATGGTCGCCAACGCTTTTTTTGCTTCCTTGAAATCTGGATCGAGCTTCAGCGCGGCTTCGTATTGGGCTTTCTCATCGACCTTGTCACCGGTGGCACCGTACAGCATACCGAGCCGGTAGTGCGCCCATTTGTAAGTTGGGGTGTCCGGATGCCAATCATGTGGCATGGTTAGATATTTCTGCAGAGCCTGCATTCCTGCCTGCACATTGTTCTTGCCAAGCACCGCACTGAGGCCGACATAATAATAGTTGATACTATTGTTCGGATCTTTGCTGATTCCGTCCTGCAAGGCAGCAATCGCATCGTTAAACCTTTTCTGATTCAAGAGAAACAAGCCAAGCTGAGTATTGGCTTCGCCGGTCTTGTCGAGTTTAACGGCAGCACGCAGGTAACCCTCGGCTTGCTTGTTATCCTTGTTTTTCATGGCCAATGTGGCGCGAGCAATGGCAGCCTGAACGGGATCGAGCTTGTCCAATGCCGCAATTTGTTCCTTCGCCTTGTCGGTACTGCCACCAGCAATGCCTGGTGCCGCGATGTAATACTGGAACAAACTGAATTGCGCATCGGTACTCTCCGGATCCGCTTGCACGGCCTGTTGGTATGCCGCGAGGATCTTGTGGGCGATACCGAGCTTACTAAAAAAGCCCACATCATCGACATACGCTGCATATGCATCGCCCTGCAAAATTTGATAGCTGGCGTTTTTAGGTGCAAGTGCCACGGCTTTCTCGGCCCAGTCCACGCCGGTTTTATTCTGTCCCTGGGATAGATAGACCTTGGCCATATCTGCTGTCGCTGCCGCGTCTTTTGGGTCTTTCTGCAAGGCCATCTGGAAATACGCCTGGGCGCCAGCGTAATTCTCCATTTCCAGCATTTGCATACCCGGATTAGACGGAACTGCCGCGCTGGCGCTTATGGCCAATATAAGCCATGCGATGGTAAGTCCGATTTGTAATGGATATTTCATCTCAATATCTCCATAAAACTTATGAAATCTAGTCATTTCCACTGAGCCTTTGCTGGCAGTCTGTCACATCCTTGTCCTGAATCACGGCATATTGCTTGAAAGCTGGAACATCCGCGGCAATCGCGTCCTGTAGATGCTCGAGCTTTTGTGCGCTGATGCAGATCGGCAGTACTGTTTTTTTGAACTCAGCGGCACTCTGATTGGCTTTCTGTTCAATGTCCTTTTCGCTTTTGCCGTTGAATAGGCCACTGAATACGTCGCCGACGATGCCTGCTGCAAAACCACCTGCATGCTTGGCAATCGTCAATCCTTCTTTTTCCATTTGTTGCGTAGTCTCAACGTATTGCGCCAGGTTATCCTTAACCTTCGGCACGACGGCAATACTTTTGTTTTCGATCGCCAATGTGCCATCCTGCGTGATGACAGCCTGATGACCTTCATCATTAGTGATAATTACCTGCCCGTCCTTTGTTTCTATGCTGTGATGTCCGTTGTTGAACAGGTAATTGAAATTATTACCGGCTTGCGGTGTACCTCTGGAGCATCCGGAAAGAACAAATACGGACAAGGCAAATAGAAATACTCCAGCTTTCATGAGACACCTAAAACTACTGTATTGCTGATACATATCATGCATTCCGCAAGGCATCGGCCACCTGCAAGCGGCTCATTCTCAACATGGGTATCAAACCCGACAACAATCCAAAGATAATGCTTAGTACGACCCCCAACCCAGCTGCAGACCAAGTCATACCGAAGGCTCTAAGGGTATAGCCCACATAAGGCATCAACATACGTGTCACTGCATACCCCAAGATCAGACCCAGAACTCCGCTCGAAACGACTAATAGCAAAGATTCCCGCAACACCAGCCATACCAGCCATGACGGTTTGAAACCAAGTGCCCGGAACATGGCGAATTCCGCGATGCGTTCCTGAACCGACTGAGCCATGGTGTTGCCGATGATAAGCAGCATGCTAAAGAATACAGCGATTCCTACGTAGGTAACTATGGCGCTGATGTTGGCAAACTGCCTTAGATAACCGATAGAAGATGCTTCCTCAGATTGCGTCACGGTCTGTGGTGTGGAATTTTCAAATAGTCTGTCGATAGCACCGGAAATCTGAGCAGCATCGCGCGGATCTTTGATCCGCTCCCTGTAGTTGCCAACCCTGTTCTGCTTCTGAATGTTGCCAATTGCCTGATTGTAGTATTGATAGTGCGCCGCAAAATAACTCTGGTAGGTTGTAGGTAGATCCGCATGGTAAATACCGTCAAGATGGAAATACCAGGTGGTGCTGCCATCTTTTTGCATAGGACCGTCTTGCAGGGGGATGGTTTCGCCGAGTTTCCAGCCCATGTGCTTGACCAGTTGTGCACCAGCGATGGCGCCCTGCTGGTCCGCCAGCCATGCCTGTATTTGGGCTGTCGGCACATGAAATTCTGGGAACACCTTGAGATATTGGTCGACGTTGGTTACATCAACTGAAAACTTGTGCTTTGTATCCCTGAAGTAACCGTGGAACCCGGCTAGATAAACCACCGCGGTCACGCCTGGCACAGCGGCAATCTTTTTGTAATAACTCAAGGGCAGCCCCAAGTCTGCGGTTACATCATTTAAAGTAACCAGGCGCTCCGCAATATTGAACCGCAGTTGCCCCAACATACCCTGACGCACTGCCGCCAATACACAGAACAACGTGAAGGCCACCACTACTGACAGGAACGTGAATATCGTTCTCGCTTTGCGGCGCTTCAAAGCTCCCCACACCAATGTGAAAGCATGCATTCCTGTGCCCTCACCATTCCATCTCGCATCAAGCTAGATGTGTAACGGTAATTATGTCTCCCGCAAGGCTGTTGCCACCGGCAGGCGTGCGGCGCGAATGGCGGGGAAGATGCCGCCGATGAAACCCATGACGATTGCCAGTATCAATGCTGTCACGATCAATGCAGGCGTCACCGAAAAAGTAAACGCCATCATCGCGCCATTGCCAAGCGTACTGGCCTGATATCCATTAAAGACCAGATAAGCGATGATGGAAGCCGCGATGCCGCCGGCGAGACCCAGCACTACGCCTTCCAGCACTATCGCGAACAGGATAGGAAAGCGCGCAAAACCCAGGGCCCGCAAGGTAGCAATGTCCTGCATGCGGTTGGCGATGTTGGAATACATGATGTTGATGGCACCGAATATGGCACCGATGCCCATGAGCAAGGTAATGATGCCACCGATCAGGTTAATCACGGTATTCAGATCGCCGCCGCTCTGCTCGAAACTGGTGCTTTCACGCACTACGTCAACACTCAACTGAGGATTGTGTTCCAGGGCTTTCTTGAAAGTTGCGAATGCGGCGGGTGATGTAAGACGCACATAGGAATTGGAGTACTGATTGGCGGTGTTATAAGCCATCTGCAACTGGTTCACGTCAGTCCAGATTTCCGATTCCCGGATACCACCACTCTTGGCGAATATACCTACGACTTTCCAGTCATGGTGATTCCACTTGAAGATATCACCGATGGACAACCCCCTGAATAAACGTTCCGCTTGCTGGCCGACGATAATCTCGTCCAGGCCAGGCTTGAACATGCGTCCCTGCACGATGTGAAAGCGCGGCCACACACCCGGCATATTCGGGCCCACACCGCGGAAAGTCGCACTGCCCAACAGTCCGCTGCTGCGCGTGGGAATCTGCGCAGTCGCAAGGAATAGTCCCATCACCAGCGGACCGTTGGAACCCTGGGCTACGCCAGGCGCCTGACCAATGGCACGCAGCGCATTACCATCCAGCGTGCCGTTGTTCATGCTGACAATGGCGACATCGTCCGATCCGGTGTTGTCCAGCACAGCGCTGATGCCCTTCTGGATGGATAGCACTGCAACGAATACCAGCACCACACCGAAGAAACCCGCTACGGCCACGAGAGAAGGTTTGAGCCGCCCACTCATGCTGCGCAGATTCCAGGCACTTACCGCAAAGGTTTGCCGTAATCCAGCCATGTCATGACCTCCGCAATGCATCGGCCACTTGCAGGCGGGTTATCCGCTGCATTGGTACCAGTGCCGCCAGTATTCCGAAAATGATGCCCAGGATGATCCCCAAAACCGCCGCATTCCAGGTCATGCCAAACGTCAGCAGGACTTGTCCCGCCGCGGGCGCGAGTAGTCGTGTCATTCCAGCGCCCAGAATCAAACCGACGATAGCGGCAATTACTATTAACAACAAAGATTCCCGCAATACCAGCCAAGCCAACCACAGACGCTTGAATCCCAGGGCCCGGAACATGGCGAACTCCGAAGTGCGTTCCCGTACCGACTGGGCCATGGTATTGCCGACAATGAGCAGCATGGTGAAAAACACCGCCAGCCCGACGTAAATCACCATGGCGCTGATATCGCCGAACTGGCGTATTCGGCTTACAGCCTCAACCGCTTCCGACTGGGTCAGAGTCTGTGGCGAGGAATTTTCAAACAACTTGTCTATCGCACTCGAAATTCGGACGCCATTACGCGGATCGTCCACGCGCTCAATATATTGAAACACCAGGTTCTGAAGCTTGACGTCGGCAACGCCCTCGTTGAAATATTTGTAGTGACTGATGAAAAAACTCTGGTAGGCGGCGGGTAAATCAGCATGGTAAATGCCGTTTAGATGGAAATACCAGGTGGTGCTGCCGTCTTTCTGCGCAGTCGTGGACTGGATGGGAATGGTATCGCCCACTTTCCAGCCCATGCGCTTCGCCAAAGACGGACCGACGATCACGCCCTGCCGGTCCGCCAGCCACGCCTGCACCTGCGCGGGTGGTACGACAGCTTCTTTGTATACTTGAAGAAACGTCGGTGAAAAGAACAGAGCCTGGAAACTGTTATTCTTGTTCTTGAAATAGCCTTGGATCCCATTCAGATAGGTAACCGCCGTTACGCCCGGCACCGTTACGATCTTGTCGTAATAACTCAAGGGCAGCAGGCCCTGCGCCTTACTGTTCGTATCCAGTCGTTCCGCTACGCTCACACTTAATTGGCCCAACATGCCCTGACGCACGGCCGCCAGGACACAAAACAAAATAAATGCCACCACTACGGACAGGAAGGTAAAAGTGGTGCGCGCCTTGCGACGTTTAAGTGCGCCCCAGATCAAGGTTGTCGTATTCATGCTTCCGGTTCCTGGCTCAGCACGCCCTTGTTCATGAACAGCGTACGCTCGGCCTTGGCGGCCGCATGCGGATCGTGGGTGACCATGATGATGGTCTTGCCATGTTCTTTATTGAGCAGCTGCAACAGTTCCAGAATCTCGTCGCCGGCTTTGCGATCCAGGTCGCCGGTGGGTTCGTCGCAAAGCAGAATCGTGGGATCGGTAACAATGGCGCGCGCGATGCCGACACGTTGCTCCTGGCCGCCGGATAGTTCGGAGGGTTTGTGTTTGGCGCGCTCCTCGAGGCCCACTAGTGTGAGCGCCGCCAGGGCACGTTTTTTGCGCTCGTGACCGCTGAGTTTGGTGAGCATGAGCGGCAGCGCCACATTCTGTTCGGCATTCAGCACCGGCAGTAAGTGATAGAGCTGAAACACAAAGCCCACATGGCGCGCGCGCCAACTGGAAAGTGCGCTATCGCTAAACTTGCCGATGTCCTGTCCGTCCACGATGACCGCGCCGGAAGTCGGCCGATCCAGGCCGCCCAGGAGGTTCATGAGCGTGGTCTTACCTGAGCCTGAAGGCCCCATGAGCGCGAGAAAATCTCCACGCGGCACATCCAGATCGAGGCGCTTCAGCACTTCGACGGTCTCGGAACCGCGTTTGTAGAGCTTGGTGACGCCCTGCAGGCTCACCACATTGTCCGGCGCGGATTTGCTGTTCGCGGCAACTGTATTCATGGATTTCTCCTGCAATAATTTGCAAATTTCAAATGATAAACTTCATTGGCGTTCGGCTTGACCACCTTCACGGGCTCCCGTCTGCTTGAACACGTACCGACTCGCCGTCGTGCAATGGCGATTTCGCGGAAACCACCAGAGTTTCGCCGCCCTTCAAACCGGAGAGTACGGTGACTTGACCGCTTGCGCCCGGCAAGGTTTTCACGCTTTGCTGTTTCACGCGGTTCTGCTCCACGAGATACACGTATTGGTTATTACCGTTACCGTGCACCGCGCTTTGGGGAATTGCAATCGTTACGACACTCGGCTGGGCCTGGTTGTTCTGCTCAGCGTAGAACCATACCTGCACGCCCATCTGCGGCAGGATGCGCGAGTCGAGTTTGTTGAAGGCAATGCGCACTTTGACGGTGGCTTTTTCCTTGTTGGCAGTCGGTACCACGCTGATGACGTGCGCAGGTATGTGCCAGTTGGGATACGCATCGAGCACCGCATCCACGCGCATGTCGTTATGTACGCGCTGGATGTAAGCCTCGTTCACATCTACATCTACTTCCAGCGACTGCATATCCACGAGTGTGCAAATTCCGGTCTGAGTGAAGCCGCCGACTGCGGCCGGTGAGATCATCTCACCAGGATGGGCGTATTTCTCAGTCACCACACCTGAAAACGGCGCTTGGATCACGGTATAACTGAGACCGATGGTGGCCGCGTGCACATTGTCCTCATCCACTTTGACCTGCCCCTGGGCGTGCGCCAAAGTGGCTTTATCCATATCGACAGCCGCCTGAGCATTGTCCAGGTCTGACTGGCTCATCAAATGCTGCTGGGCAAGCGCCACGGTGCGTGTGAGATTCTGTTGATCCTTGAGCAATTGGGCCTGATTCTGGGCTACCAGCGCCTGATCGGCCTGTAATTGATTCTGGGCGCCGGCCAACAAGGCGCGCGCCTGACGATCATCGAGGCGCGCGAGAACTTCACCCTTTTTCACGCGCATGCCTTCCTGCGCATATACCGCGTTAATCATGCCTGTGATCTGTGAAGACACAGTGGCCTGCTGCTCCGCCACGACATAGCCTGATGCGTTCAGAATGCTGCCGCCGGACGCGTCGCCCCCCTGCACCACCACACTCTGCGTCTGGACCAGCACCGCACTCGGGTGCATAAACCACCAGGCCAGCACCACCGCGATAATCACAGCGATGACCGCAATGCTACCGATCCACCAGCCACGGTGCACATGGCTGGGAGCCGGTGGTGCATCGCGGTCAATCTTCAGGGCGTTGAGTGCGTCTTTTTTGTCCAAGGAAACCCCTCGTTAAATATGGTCTCGAATATAAATAGACAGGGTGAGCATCACAATGGAATTGTGACGAACCGTGGCGATGATGTGATGGAATGCAGATTGCGGAGCAATGACAGCACTGGCTTGGTCGCCGGATGCTTCAGGTTGCGCGGCAATTAGACGGCGCCGAGAGCTGCTTCGGCCTTGTCGCGGTAGGATCGGCTCATGGTGAGTTTACTGCCATCGCGCAGGATGACCACGCGGTCGCCATTGAACAACGGCTGAGTTTCCCGGATGGCTTCGATACGTACTATGGTCGAGCGGTGGATGCGTACAAATATCCGCGGATCGAGCTGGGATTCAATCTGGTTCATGGTTTCGCGCACCACGTGGGTTTCCTTGCCGGCGTGCAGGCACACATAGTTGCCGGCGGTTTCCAGCCAGTCCACGGCGTTGGTGCTCACAAACACGGTGCGACCCACGGACTTGACCGCAATGCGATTGAGATACGCGTTGGCCTGTTCTGGCGACGGTGAGGCAGTCGGCGAATTGGCTGCCCCCTTGGACTGAAGATGTTCCCGGACTTTTGCCAAGGCCTTGGCGAGGCGTTCACGATCAAAAGGCTTGAGCAGGTAATCCACGGTATGGCCGTCGAAGGCCGAGGCCGCGAATTCGGCAAACGCGGTAATGAACACCACTACCGGGCGCTGGTCTGCCGGTATTTTTTCCAGCAGAGCCAAACCCGTCATGCCGGGCATTTGCACGTCCAGCAACACCAGATCCGGCGTGAGCGTAGTGATGGCTTCCAGGGCCGCCTCGCCGTCGCCGCATTCGCCGATGATTTCCACATCAGTCACATCCGCGAGATAACGGCGGGTGCGCTGCCGGGATAACGACATGTCGTCAACGATCAGGGTACGGATCTTCATTGAAGGCATAGGCTTCATGGAACGGGATGTTAAGTTGCGCGGTCAGTCCCTCTCCGGGATGGCTCCGCAATTCCAGGCTGGCAAGATCGCCATAAAGATACTGCAAGCGTGCGCGAGTGTTGGCGATGCCGATACCCTCGCGGTTCCCGCGCGGTTCCGAGATCACCAGGCCCCAGCCATTGTCTTCCACTTCGATCACCAGCAGTTCACCTTTGCGTGCAGCGCGCACCGTGACACATCCGGTGCCGGTGCGTCCGATGCCGTGGGTCACGGCATTTTCCACCAGTGGTTGCAGGATCATACCAGGCACCCGAGCATTCAAGGTGTCATCGTTAATTTCAAGTTCCACGTGCAGACGCTCCCGCAACAATGTTTCCTGGATAGCGAGATAGCGTTGCAGAAAATCCAGTTCACCACGCAAGGCGATTTCCTGCTGGTTGCTGTTGTCGAGAGATTTGCGCAGCAAACCGCTCATCTGGGTGATGGTGCGGTCGGCAGCCTCCGGATCTTCGTAGGCCAATTCTGAGATCGCATTCAGCGTGTTGAAAAGAAAATGCGGATTGAGCTGGTTGCGCAAGCGGCGTAGTTCTGAGTTCACCAACTGATGCTTGACGCGGGCATATTGGGGCAGCAATAGAATGATCTGACAGATTCCCCAAACACCAAGATATATGGCAAATCCGCGCGGCAGACCGGCACGCACCGCTGCTCCCAGATTCGGAGCCCGCAGAACATCCGCGAGCCCCAGTACCGGCCACAGCCACCAGCGCATCAACAACAACAGGATGAAGATCATAACTACGCCGAGAAGCAGTTCTCTGCCGAGCCACACTGTCCCAGTGTGCTTGCGATTCCGCGTCCATTGATTCAATACCAGCACCAGAAATGTCACCACACCCCAGGCAAGACTTGCCGTGAATGCCTGGCCGAGGACCGCATTCACGCTCAAAGGAAAATCCGACCATGTGCCGTCGAGATAAACTCCCGGCGCGATCAGCAGCGACAATACGATCCAGCCCAGGATTGCTATAGCTACCGGTCGGCGGTAGTTGTTGTAGTCCTTATCCGTGTTGGATCCCATCACCCCGTTCCTCTGCTGCCCTACTTAAAGATATGCGTATTGATCATGGCCTACGATACAGCGAAATTGGCTGTATGCGCTCCCATGAAACCCACGATTCACCCCACTTCGGCCACACTTCGTCACATATCCATTGATTGCGCATGAAGGTTCACCTAGTGTTGAGGCTGTGCTCAAACGGGTGCCGCCAGTGTTCCAATATGCCATTGCGGCTTGCCAAGGCCGGTCGAAGTGCTTACCCTTTGCAACCCTTCAAGACGATTTCTCTGCAGAACAATTCATGGATACGCAATTTGCCCGCTATCAGATGGTCACCCAACAGGTGCGCGCCTGGGATGTACTCGACTTGCGCGTGCTGGCGGTTTTCGACGCCCTGCCCCGTGAGCAATTCGTGCCCGAGCTTTACCGAAAACTGGCATTTGCCGACATGCAGATTCCGCTGCCCTACGGCCAGTTCATGATGGCGCCCAAGGTGGAAGGGCGGTTGCTGCAGGCGTTGGATCCGCGGCCGAATGAAAGCGCCCTCGAAATCGGCACTGGCAGCGGTTTTGTCACCGCCTGTCTCGCCAAGATGGCGGGCGAAGTGCTGTCGGTGGATATTTTTCCGGGATTCATCGATGCCGCCGGCAAAACTCTGAAGGATTTGGGTGTTCACAACGCAAAACTTGAAACCCGCGACGGCACGCAACTCGACTGGCTCACACAGCGTTTCGATGTGATTGCAGTAACCGGCTCGCTGCCAACCTATCAGGATATCTATGCCCGGCATCTCAATGTCGGCGGCCGCCTGTTTGTCATCACCGGAGAACTGCCGGTAATGGAAGCGCTGCTTATCACGCGTGTATCGGAAAGCGCCTGGTCTCGGGAAAGTCTGTTCGAGACCGACCTTCCCGCGCTGGTGAATGCAGTCCGGCCACAGCAATTCCGTTTCTGAGAGGCACTGCATGCCGGTCGTTTCACTGAGCCCGCGGGAAGTGGCCGAACTGCGAAGTAAATCCACGCAGACAGTGACCATCCTGGACATACGTGAACCTTGGGAATATGAACGTGTGCACCTGCCTGATTGTCTGCATATCCCGATGGACGATTTGCGCGAGCGGCTCGACGAATTGGACCGGGAACAAACCTACGTGATCCTGTGTCATCACGGTAATCGCAGTCTGCAAGTGTCGGCATTCATGCAGGCGCAGGGCTTCCGGGATGTGATCAATCTGTCGGGCGGTATCGAGGAATGGGCCGTCAGCCTTGAACCAAACCTGCCCCATTATTAAATACGGCGGGAAGCCGATAAAATCGCCATGTTTCGAGAGACTTGCATCAGAGATATAAATGTTATAGTGTTGTATCTTACCAGCACACCTATGAGAAATAGCTACAAGGAACTACGGTGAAAACTCTACGCACCTTATTACCCGCTTTTTTGGCTGCCGGTCTGTTCGCCGCCATACCGGCCTACAGCGCCGACCTCTGGAATATCTACCAGCTGGCCCAACAAAATGACCCGACCTTCGCCCAGGCCCAGGCCAACTACGAAGCCGCCTTGGAAGATAAACCCATCGCCCGCGCGGGTTATCTGCCCAATGTGGTGCTTACCGGATCGCGTAACGTCACCAAGTCCAGCGGCAATGTGCCACTGGGTTACGATCCAACCACTAATAGCTATATCGAAGGTAACGGCAGTTTCCGCTCCTACACCACTGCTTACGGTGCGCAATTGACCCAGCCGATCTTCGATTGGAGTGCATGGCAAACCATCGAGCAGGCGGATGCCAGCGTGGCCCAGGCGCAGGCAACATTCGTCGCTGCGCAACAGGACCTGATCGTGCGCACCGCCACCGCCTATTTCAATGTGATCACCGCGCGTGACACCCTGGCAGCGGATCACGCCGCCACCCTGGCCAACCAAAAGCAGCTGGATCAGACCAAGGCCAAATATCAAGTAGGCATGAGCGCGATCACCGACGTACAGAACGCCCAAGCCGCCTTTGACCAATCAGTAGCCAACGAGATTGCGGCCCAGCAACAGGTCATCAACGCGGAAGAGAGCCTGCGCGCCATTACCGGTCAGCCGGTGGGTGTGCTTCAGGAGCCTATCACCGACATGCCGCTGCGTTCACCCAATCCCGACAATACTCAACAATGGGTAGACACGGCGCTCAAACAAAACCCAAATCTGATGGCCGCCCAGGCCGCCGCGAAGGTGGCATCCAGCAACGTCTCCATCAAGCGCAGTGGTCATTATCCGACACTGGATCTGGTACTGAGTCACAACGGGAACAACAACAACTCAGTGTCCGACATTCAGGGAATGGAGTTTGGTCAGTTACAGGACATCACCGGCAATACCGCCATTCTGCAATTCAATATGCCGCTGTTCTCCGGCGGCGGTGTGTACGCACAGGTGACCCAAGCGCAACGCCAGTACGATGCGGCACAAGACCAAGTACAACTGGTCACGCGCCAAACGGTGCAACAGGCGCGTACCTCGTATTTGGGTGTACTCACCGGTATCTCCCAGGTCAGAGCCTTGCAGCAGTCGGTGAAATCCAATGAGACTTCACTGCAGGCTATGGAGACTGGCATGAAAGTCGGTACCCGCACTATCGTAGATGTATTGCTGGCGCGTCAGAACCTCGTGACCGCGCAGACCAACTACGCGCAGAGCCGTGATACTTACCTCACCAGCCTGCTGCAACTCAAGCAAGCCGCCGGCGTCTTGTCACCCCAGGACCTCAAACAGATCAACGCTATGTTGCAGGTACCCACGCCCATGTCGTCCATGGACACACAACTCGAACCCAGCGATGCTGTCACGCCTGGCACACCGCCACCATCAGGCAACGATAACTGATAACCACATTCAATAGAATCGGATGACTCACCCGGCTCAGGCCGGGTGAGTCATCTAAGGTTCAGCACCGAGGAGACGAGCTTGAGTGCCTTGTCGAGTGCGCCGCGATTGGCGATGACTGTCTGTTGCGCCGCCTGGCCGATGTGCTGGCTGGTGCCGGGATTACCCACCAGCCAGATGAACGCCTCGCCCAGGGCTTTGGCATCATTCACCACGATCAGACCACCCGCATCCTTGAGCATCACCGCGATGTCGCGCATGTTGTCCAGATGCGGGCCCGCCAGCACCGGCAACCCCAAAGCTGCCGGTTCCAACAGATTGTGCCCGCCCACTTCCACCAGACTGCCACCCACGAATGCCACATGGGCGGCGGCATAGAAATGCGTGAGTTCCCCCAAGGTATCCAGCATCAGAATTTCGCCCGCCTTGAGCGGCATTTCACCGGCACTTCGCCGCCGGCACACTAACCCTTGGGTGCTGATGAGTTCAGCAATGCTAGCAGCGCGCTCAGGATGGCGCGGCGCCAGCACCAACACACAGTTCGGATGTTGTCCAAGCAGACTGCGGAACGCCTCGAGTATCTGTTGGTCTTCACCTTCGCGAGTACTACCGGCCACAATCACCGTGCACTTATTGAAAAGCTTGCTGCGCAGTACTTGACCTTCCTGGAGCAGTGAATCAGGCAATTGCAAGTCAAACTTGAGATTGCCCATGACCGATAGGTGATCGGGCGCTGCGCCGAGTTGACGAAACCCCTCGGCATCCGCCTGCGTCTGCGCGGCGATGGCCATCACTTGGCCGAGTGCGCTTCGCATCAAACCAGGCAGGCGGCGATAACGCGTCAGGGCGCGCTCCGACAAGCGTGCGCTCACCAGCAACAGCGGGATACGGCGGTGCGTACAAGCGGTAAACAGGTTCGGCCAGATCTCCGTCTCCATGATGATGCCGATGACCGGGCTGACACATTTCAACCAGCGGTTCACGCATAACGGTAGATCGTAGGGAAGCTGCGCCACCAGTGCCTGTGAACCAAATAGCGCCTGGGCCTGTACCCGGCCACTGCCAGTGAAACTGGAGACCAGCAGCGGATGCTTGGGGAAATTCTGGCGCAAGGCTTTCACCAACGGAGCCATCGCGCGAATCTCACCGACCGAAGCGCCGTGCAGCCAGATGACTTCATTGCGTGGTAGATACGGATAACTGCCGAAGCGCTCACCTAGTTTGTCGCCGTGGCTGGTCTGGCGCAGCGTGCGCCAGGACATCCATGCAAACGCAAATGGCAGCAGCAGCAACAGGACGAGTGAATACAGGAAACGCGCCACGATCCGGACTAGATCCCGCGGATCTTATCGAGGGTGGCGGTAGTGGATACGCCATCAATATATTTTAGGATGCGGACCTGTCCACCATTTTTCGTGACACAGCCGTAACCGGCCACCTGCTCGGGCTGGTAATCACCGCCCTTCACCAGTAAATCCGGCAGAAGTTTGCAGATGAGCCGCTCAGGCGTATCCTCGGAGAATGGTACCACCCAGTCCACGCAGGCCAGGGCGGCCAGTACCAGCATGCGGTTTTGCAAAGTATTGATGGGGCGGCTCGCACCCTTGAGTCGCTTCACCGAAGCATCGTCATTCACCGCTACGATCAAGCGGTCGCCGAGTTTGCGTGCCTGCACAAGATAGCTCACATGACCGGCATGCAGGATATCGAATACACCGTTGGTCATGACGATCCGTTGACCCTGACTGCGGGCATGTGCGACGGCGTCCAGCATCGAGTTCTCGTCTAATACGCCGTTGCCATTGCGGTTGTGAGCAGCTAATCGCAGTTCCGTCGGTGTAACTGAGGCGGCACCCAATTTCGCCACCACCAAACCGGCGGCGAGATTTGCCAACGCTGCGGCCTCGGCAAAATCAAGTTTTGCACCCAGTCCGGCCGCCAGTAGCGCGATCACCGTGTCACCGGCACCGGTGACATCCGAGACTTCCTGTGCCTGGGTGGGCAGGTGCAGCGGTGCTTTGTCTGCTTCCAGCAAGGTCATGCCGTGTTCGCCACGCGTGACCAATAATGCATGCAGGCCCAATTCGAGACGCAGTTTCTCGCCTTTGCTGATGAGGGCGTTCTCGTCCGGACATTCACCCACCACAGCTTCCAGTTCTGCGTGGTTGGGTGTGATCGCGGTAGCACCTTTATATATGCTGAAATCCCGGCCCTTGGGATCCACCAGCACGGTCTTGTTGGCAGCACGCGCCGCAGCAATCAGTTCCTGCACCCCACTCAGACTACCTTTGCCATAATCGGAGAGGATCAGGACATCGGCATGGGTCAGTGCTTTCTTGAATTCCGGAAGCAGTGGTGCGTTGATCAAGCCGTCGTGATTCTGCTCGAAATCCAGTCGGATCAACTGTTGATTGCGCGACAATACGCGCAATTTGGTGGTGGTTGCGATATTCTTGAGGCGGGTGAATCGGCACTGCACGCCGCGTGCTTGCATATTGGCGCTGAGAGTATCGGCGGCGGCATCATCGCCGGTGATGCCCAGCACTGTGCATTGCACACCCAAGCTCGCCAGGTTCACCGCCACGTTGCCCGCGCCGCCCGGACGTTCCTCTGTCTGATTCACATGCACTACCGGCACGGGCGCCTCGGGAGAGATGCGGCCGGTAGCACCGAACCAATAGCGGTCCAGCATCACATCGCCCGCCACCAGCACGCGCACCTTGTCGAACTGCGGGATGCGGATGTTCATGCAAACCCCATCGTACCTAGGAAAACGCGCCGCATCATAACATGGGCTAAACGCCGGTCGGACGTCTGTACCGGATGCATCGGGGCCGCTACACTGGCGCCCCATGCGACATAAATACCAGCACGCATGCAATACCGTTTACTGAAACCCCAATACTGGCCCACCTGGATGTTGCTCGGCTTCATGCGACTGATAGTGTGGCTTCCGTATCCACTACAACTGGCCGTCGGTTACAGCATCGGACATCTGTCGCGGTTTGTAGCCCCCCGGCGCTGGCGCATCACGCTGACCAACTTGCGAATGTGCTTTCCGGAACTCGATGAGAAAGCACGTCGACGGATTGCGAAAAAACATTTCGCGTCTCTCGGCATGGGCATCATTGAATTCGGCATGTGCTGGTGGATGAGTGAAAAGCGTCTGCACAAACTTGCATGCGAAGTGCGTGGCGTGGAACATCTGCAGACGGCACGCGCACAGGGGCACGGCGTGCTGCTGCTGGCAGGTCATTTCACACAACTGGAAATGGTTGGCCGCATTCTCGGCCTGCATACCGACTTGCATCTGATGTACCGACCTATCCCCAATCCGGTCATCGAAGAAATCATGCGCCGCAACCGCGAGCGGCTATTCGACCACGCCATTCCACGCAACGACGTGCGTATGCTGCTCAAGAGCCTCAAGGAAGGTAAACCCATCTGGTACGCGATTGATCAAGGTTACCGTGGAAAGGGCAGCATCATGGTGCCGTTCTTCGGTATCCCTGCGCCCACTAGTCCGGCGCTTTCGCGCGTAGCGCACGCCAGCCGCGCACCGGTGGTGCCATTTTTCGGCGAACGCCTGCCCGGAACCCGCGGTTACCGTTTGTCCATCTACCCTGCGCTGGAAAATTTCCCTACCGGCGATCCCGTGGCCGACACGCTGCGCATCAACAAATTGCTGGAAAAACACATCCGCCGCACGCCGGAGCAGTATCTCTGGAGTCATGATCGTTTCAAGGTCGTACCGCGCGATTAATCACCCCGGGCGTGTTGTTGTAACCTCCAAGCAACGCCTCCCATGCATACCCATCCTCAGTGAGATCGGGAACAGGAAGTTTGCGCAGCGAGCGCAGCAAACGTTTCAGATTTGCTTCCTGCCACCGCACACTTGGTGAACGCTGCTCACCACGGTCGAAGTCAACCAGATAGACATCGTTGTGGCTATTTATAAGAATGTTGTGAGCATTAAGGTCTGCGTGATAAACGCCGGCGTTGTGAAAACGACGGATGCAAATCCCAATCTGGTTCCAGGGCAGCGCTTCGATACGGGTATCCTGCAGATGTGCCGCAAGCGAACGCGTGTCAGGAATCAGGCGCGTGATCAGATCGCCGCGATACGCAGGGCCATGAAGTGTCACCTGCGCCGCTACCGGCTGCGGCACCGGCAGGCCCTCTCTATATAATTCCGCGAGAAGTTTCCATTCGCGCCAGGGCCGGGTGCTCTCGAGCCCCCGCCACAGGTAATAATCCCGGCTGACATACCGCACCAATCCACCGCGGCGGTAATGTCGCAATACCCACGACTGCTCACCCCGCTCCACTATCCAGGTGTTGCCACGCCCGCCTACTGCACCACGCAACGACGAATGTCGTACCCAGTGGTGTGGAGAGAACAGTTCCTCGCCCGCATGGTTTGTGAGCGCATCATCGTATAGGATGAAACCCCATTTTGTGGTGACTGTGCGTTCAGCCATCCGTCATGCCCCAAGTGATGAAACCGCCCGTTACTGTTTGCATCCTGCGTCTCTCCGCCGTGGGCGATGTGTGCCACACGCTGCCGGTGGTGCGCAGTCTACAGGCTGCCTGGCCTGATACCCGTTTTACCTGGATTATCGGCAAACTGGAAGCGAGCCTGGTGGCGGATATTCCCGGCATCGAGTTTATCATCTTCGACAAATCCAAAGGCCTGGGCGCCTACCATGAGTTGCGTCGGACATTGCGCGGCCAGCGTTTCGACCTGCTACTGCAGATGCAGATGTCCTTGCGCGCAAGCCTCGCGAGTGTATCCGCGATACATGCGCCGCTGAAACTGGGGTTTGATCGTCAGCGCGCCCACGATTGGCAATGGTTGTTTACTAACCGGCGCATCCTCTATAGACCACACCAGCATGTAATGGACAGCTTCTTCGGTTTTACCGAGGCTTGCGGTGTCAGAGAACGATTGCTGCATTGGGATATTCCCATACCTGAGGAGGCTCAAGCCTTCGCCCAAATAAGAATACCGGACAATGTTCCAACTCTGGTCATCAGCCCCTGTGCCAACGCGCGGTTCCGCAACTTCCGAAACTGGCGCGCCGAACGTTATGCCGCAGTCGCCGACTACGCTGCCGATAAACTCGGTCTGCGGGTGCTGCTTTCCGGCGGACCCAGCGATGTGGAACGGGTCTACGGCAAGCAGATCGAAACTACCGCCCGCAGCAGACCGCTTAATCTCATCGGCCGCACAAATCTCAAACAACTGCTTGCGTTGCTCGCGCGCGCTACCGTGCTCATCTCGCCCGACTCGGGTCCTGTGCATATGGCGACCGCGGTGGGCACGCCGGTGATTGGCCTATATGCGGCCACCAATCCGGACCGTGCTGGTCCGTATCTAAGTCAGCGCTGGCGCGTGAACCGCTATCCCGAGGTCATGCAGAAAATCAATCACGAGGATGCGGAACACGCGCCCTGGGGCACGCGAGTACGGGATCCGGCGGCTATGGATATGATCAAGGTCAATGACGTCACCGCCAAACTGGATGAATTCATGGCAACACGCCAACGTGGTGAGAATCTGCTTTGAAAGCTGAATGTCAGCGAAGACAAACAACGCGTGCGACCTGAAAGCGTTGCAGAGGTAAAGTCAGCGGTCGTCGATTTTTAAAATCGTTCCGGCACGGGGATCACACACGAATACGTGCCCATCGTTGTCATCGGTAACGCAATGAGCCCTCTCGGCTGTTTTATAAACAGCGAGTGAGGTAAGTATGCCCGACGAAGCCACATTGAAAATTGTGAGCGTTCCGGCACGCGCGCCCGGCACGTATAAATGATGCAGAATCGGGCTGTAGCTGATGCTATCTATTCCGGCACCGGCCAGAATACTGGTCAGGACTTTCCCCTGGTCGTCTGGCGCGAGCGTTACGACCTTGCCTTCTCCGCAAGCCACGAACACATGATCGTCCACTTCGTCTATCGCGATACCATGCGAGCTCTTGCAGGTGTTTGGCCACTCGGCTAGCACTTTGTGAGTGCTAAGGTCCATTTCCACTGTTTTGCTTTTCCAGAGGTTGGAATACGCACGGTTACGCCGGTTGTCAATTTCCAGTGACTCCGGCCCACCGGCGATGTGAATTGCTGTTTTTGGTGTGAGCATCGGCTTCGAGTTTACGGCTAATTTGAATACCTGGATTTGCTGTTTCCCGGGTTCTGTAACCCAGATTTCATGTGTGCGCGCCACGTAGCGCACATAGTCAGGTCCGCTTTCGAGCTTGAAACGGCCGGCGACTTTCCCAGTGCGTGGGTTGATGACCACCACCTCTGAGGGATCGTGGTCACTCGCAAACAGATAACCATCAGCATACACAGCAGAACTAGTGCCTTCGCGCCGTTGCTTTGTGTTAACCAGAGCGGTGGCCACACCGGGAATCACCGTGAGTGTGTTGGTGACCGGATCAATCATCACCAGATTGCCAGTGTCGCCCGCCGGAATCATGACGCTATGCAGAGGTGCGGCATAGCCGATGTCGTCAAAACCGATACCGTGTTCCCCGCCCGGAATCTTGATCACCTTCTGCGGAGCCAGCTGCGCTGACACCGCGAACGTAGACAGCGGCAATACGGCAGCAAACAGAATCGAGGGTAGTAGGATTTTCATGATTGAGGCCTCGTTATGGCTAAGGTGGAAGGCAAAATGTCCTGCGGAGTCTAATCCCGAATTTAGGTCCCTCGACAGACCGCTAAATTAAATTTCATTAATCTGCGAGTCACCCTCATCCGAGACGAATATCAAAGTGGTGAGGGAGAAAATGAAGTCGTCCTATTTCGCTAAGACAGATAATCTGCTGAATAAGCGACTGACGGGCTCCATAATATTTTGCCCAAGTTCATGCTGTTGATTTTATAGGCAGGCTACCACTACGCCTGCGGCGTCCACCCATGAGGAGATAGTAAATCACCGGCATGACGATCAGCACTAACGGCAATTGCACCGCTTCGCCCGCGATGATGGCGATTGCCAAAGGCTGCTGCATGGCCGCGCCCCGCCCGATATCCAGTGCCAAGGGTAGCAACGCGAGAATTGTAGTCAGGGTAGTCAGTGCAATCGCCCGCATGCGATTCAAGCCGGCATCCACCAGCGCTGTTTCAAAATGTTCAGCGGGCTTCAATTCCACGAACTCCGAGAAATAGAAAATTGCCACTTCAGTAACAATGCCGATAATCATGGTCATACCCATCATGGCGGTGATGTTCAGCTCAATGCCTGTGATCCAGAGCGCGAAGAACACAATGCCAACTGCCAACAACGGTGCTGTCATGATGGAGAGCACCACGCGAAAGCTTTCATACAGGAACAGCAACAACACGAAGATCAGCGCCACCGCCGCCGCGAATACGATGGCCAAACCGCGGAAGGCAATTTGCTGCTGCTTGTATAGCCCGCCGAGTTGCACCTCGACATCTTTCGGAATCAATCCGGGTGTGGCCAGTACTTTTTTTACATCATTTATGGTAGCCCCCAGACTCCGGCCGCTGATGCGTGCAGTCACGGCGAACATGCGCTTCAGGTTATCCCGGTCTATTTCCGGCTGGCCGGTGACCGTAGTGATGGTCGCGACGCTTGACAAGGGATAGACCTTTCCGTCGGGTGCGCGGATTGGCAAGTTCCCCAATTGGCTTGTGCGTGAGCGCAAATCCGGTGGCGTCCACACGCGAATGCCGACAAATTTGACGCCTTGCTGCACCTGCGCCGCAACTGTGCCTTGCAGGTAGGTATCCAATTGTTGCGTGATGAGGGCCGGATCGAGCCCCAGCATTCCTGCCCTGGCGATGTCCACATGAATATCAAGGGCATCACCGGCATATACCACACCGTCAAACACGTCCACGATGCCTGGCACCCTGCTGATCGCATCGGCCACCTTTGGCGCAAGGTCCTGTATCTCCTGAGTATTGTCGCTGAAGAGCTTGATTTCCACCGGCTGCGGCACGGAAGTCATATCGCCAATCATGTCCTCCATGAGTTGTGACAGATCAATGTCCAATCCCGGAACCTGTTCATTGATGGCGTCCCGCACTTCGTTCATGACTTTTTCGATGGACTCACGAGGGAAAGGCTTCAGGTTCACAAAGAAATCACCATTGTTGGCCTCGCTGACTCCACCGCCCAGTTGCGTGCCAGTACGCCGCGAGTAGCTCTCCACGTTTGGGTTCTGCTGCAGGATCTGCTCCACCTGCAGCAACAAACGATTGGTTTCCGCAAGCGAGGTGCCCGGAGTTGCCTGATAATCCAGAGTGAAGCCACCCTGATCCATATTCGGAAGAAAACCGCTACCAACGAAGTGATATCCCAGGATGCCCAGTGCCGCCAGCGGAATCAGGCCAGCAAGCAGCCATACCGGCCGGCGCAACAGCCGCGGCATGAGCCAGCTGTAGAACTGGTGGGCATTGCGCGCCAACCAGCCAAAATGCTCCGGTGCACCGTCCTTGTTCTTGAGCCACCAGCCTGCGAGCACCGGCACCACCAGCCAAGCGAGAAAAAATGAAAAGACAAGGGTGCTCGCCATGGTGAGAGACAAGGATTTGAAAAACGCGCCGGTGATACCGCCAAGAAATGCTAACGGTATAAAGATAATGATAGTGGATGCCGAGGAACCCATGAGCGGCCGGGTGAATTCCCGCGCCGCCCACGCGACCCGTTCGTGGGGCGGTTGTTCGCGCCTCTCGCGCAGTCGCCGTACGATGTGTTCGCACATCACCACCACATCATCTATGACCAGTCCCACGGCCGCGGCAATGCCGCCCAACGTCATGATATTGAAACTGAAATGCAATACATATAACAGCAAAATCGAGATCGCGATGGCCGATGGCACGATCAGGATACTGATCAAGGTGATTTTGTAATTGCGCAAGAATATCAGTAGCACCAGCGCTGCCAGAATCACGCCTATGAAGATGGCATCGCGGACACTTTTTGCTGAGGAGACGATCAGGTTGCTCTGGTCGTACCATTTACTGATTTTTACATCCGGCGGAAGTTTCGTGCGGTAGGCCTGTATCTTTTGTTCAACGTCACGGTCAATTTGTACAGTATTCGCGCCGGGTTGCTGAAAGATATTGAGCAACACTGCTCTGTGACCGTTTGAGGTAATACGAATCCACTGTGGCACCGTCGATAGCGATACCTGCGCCACATCGCCTATGGTCACCAAACCATCTGGCCCATGCCGTAACACCACCTGTTTAATTTTCTGGATATCCTGCAAGCGTGTTTTGGACACCAACAGGAAGAGCTTGTAGTGATCTTGTAGCAGGCCCACGGCCGTAAGCACGTTGCCAGCGGATACCGTGTTCACCACATCAGCCAGCGACAAATGAAAGGCGCGCAGCTTCGCCGGGTCCACATCCACGTGATATTCCGCCTGCTGTCCACCCTGTACCATCACGCTCGCCACGCCAGTCACACGAGATAGCAGTGGCCGCAGCTGGTACAGACCAATATCCCGTAACTGCACCAGACTTTCGGTATTGGAAGTCAGGCTAAAGGCAATCACCGGAAATTCCGTCGGGTCACGACGTTCCACTGTAAAGCTAGTGCCTGCCGGTAGGTCCGGGAGCATCAAACTGATCTTGCCCTCGACTTCCAGCAGCGCCTGATACATATCCGCGCCCCAGTCGTAATTCACGGAGATTTGGGCGCTGCCTTGGCTGGTGATCGATTGCACCGACTTCACACCAGGAATTGCGCGTACGGCAATCTCGACCGGACGAGTCACTTGTAGTTCCATCTGCGACGCGGGCCTGTCGCCGGCGTCGAGCAGTACCAGGATACGTGGCGATTGCACATCGGGCAGCATGGCCACCGGCAACTTGAAGGCCGCGAATACGCCAGCGATGACCAAAGCTGCCGCCAGGAATACCAGCGAACGGCGGTGGCGTTGCAGGAACGCCGGAAAACTCAAGGAGCTTGCTCCCGGACCACCATACCGTTAGTGAGTTCGTAATTACCCAGCGTGACTACCCGGTCGCCCGCCTTGAGATCTCCGCTGACGGCGATCCAGGTCCCGTCGTCAATGCCGACTTTCACATCCACGCGATGTGCAATATGGTTCTTCACAATGAAGATGTAAGCGCCTTTTGCATCACGCAGCACCGACGAGCGCGGCACCGCCAGCGAATGAACCTGCTGCACGATGATTTCAGCCGTAACCTGTGTGCCAGGCAGAAAAGCAGCAGCGGATTTGCCACTCACGGATGCCAATACATCCACCAGACCACTGGTCGGATTAACCTGCCCGCCCACCTGAGTGATCTTGGTTTGTAAATCTAGTTGCGGATCAAAGGCTGAAGTGAGTGTCACCGGCATACCGGTACCAATCATGGGCGCCTGCTGTGGAGTGACGCCCAGCCGCACAAACAAACCGCCCTGCTCCGCTAAAGTCAGCACGCTGGTATTGGCGGCTACGCGCGCGCCACTTGCGACATTCACCGCAGCCACAACGCCATCCGCTGGCGCACGTATCACCACGGCGTGACCACCGCCCATTTGCTGCTGGGCAGTGAGATTCGCCTCGGCATCAGCCAGGGCCTTTGCCGCCGCGGCTACTTGGTTTTGGGTCGCAAGTTTTTCCTTGAACAGGCTCTGGGTTCGCTTGAGCGCCGAGCGCGCGTAGTCCGCCTGTGATTTGGCCTGGGCATAGAGCACGGCGGATTCCGGCGTGGCTGCCAACGTTACCAGCGGCTGGCCGCGTTTTACCTGTGTACCGGCCATGACATCCAATTCCACTTCACTCGCGCGTGGCGCAGCGATTTCCTTGAGCTGCCGCGGACCTGGTTCGATGCTGCCGAACGTCTGCACCGTGTCCGCGACCGTACGCTCGGTAATGCGGGTGATTTCAATCAGCGCACTGACGGGTTGACTGTTAGTCTCCGCGGCCTGGGCCAGCGACACGGTTGCCACGACCAATACGCCTATAGATAAATACAGACGTGTCATGGCTGCTGCTCATTGATTGGGTGAGTGAGGTCCTGGGGCGGCAAACCCAGCAGGGTTTCCAGTGCGACATGCAATTTCTGCAGTTGGGCTCGGAGGTCTAGCGTAGCCAGTTGGCGGTTTAAGGCGGCGGTGGTCAGATCGTAATAGGCCGGAGCGGTGAGATTACCTTGCGCATATGCGCGTCGAGCGCCACTCAACATCTGGCGCGCATCCACAGCCGTCGCATCGGCTTGTCGAAGTTCATGATCCAACACGCCGAGGTCGGCGTGAATCAGATGCACTTCACTGGCGGCTTCATCCAGCCGTTGCAGATACTGCGACCAGAGTGCGTCGCGACTGGCTTCCGCCGCGTGTACCGCCGCTGCGCCGCCGCTCAAGAATGGAAAGTTGAGGCTCACGCTGAAGCCGGTGGTATGCACGTCACTCGTATCACGAGCGCGATTGATGCCGAAACTGATGCCGGGAAACTGCGCAAGCACCGCGCGCCAGACTTCTTCATCTTGGCTTTGATAACCATATTGCAGTGCCAGAAGATCCGGACGGCGTTGTGGTAATTTCGCCAGGGCATCCTCCAACATCGCGGGTGTAGGCATGACAACGGTGTCTTGACTAGGTACCAGATCCAGCACTACATCCGGTTGCAGGCCAAGCATTTCATTCAGGGAGCGGCAGGCTGTGTTGCGGGCGGTGGCCGTTGTAGCAGTGCGTGTTTCCACGTCCTGCAACGCCGCGAGATCGAGTCCCAGTCTGTCCAGTGTCAGATCACCGTCAGCGGAAGCGCGCCGCTCGGCTGCATAACGCTGCTGCATGCCAGCACGCAGCCGGCTAAGCAGGCTCAACTTGCGCTCATTATTAAGACAATCCACATATAACAAGCGCGCCTGCTGCGCCACTTGCCATTCCTGCCAAAGCAAATCCAAGTCCACCTGTCGGGCAGTGGCGCGCGCGGCACCTTGCGTTGCGCCGTGTGTAACGAGCGCGGTAAGGTCATAGGCGAGACCGGCGCTGTGGGCATTCACATATTGCGGCCCCTGATTGGTAGGATGGTCCAGGCTGTAATTTATCTGCGGCCCCGGCAGCATTCCGGCCACGAACGCCTGAGCTTCACCGGCACGGGCCTGAGCACGGGCGGTTTTAAGCGCGGGATTATTCACCACGGCCAAAATGGCCACATCAGTCATGTCCAGGCCCTTTGATGGATCAAAAGGATGCGGCTTGAGTCCGGGCAAATGAATGTCGCTGACATCCATGCGCAGGGGCTGGATATCGTTCTGCAGGTCAGGCTTCTGCGGCAGCGGCCGGGCGTGATACAGCACGCAACCCGCTACACTACCCGCCAGCAGGCAGCAGATCAGAAACCGGCTTGTTCTGAATAGGTACATCGATCCAGCGTGAATTCCAATGATGCAGTAGCGTGCAGGCCATGATTTTAAGTGCTGTATGCCTGGATTACTCATTTATATTGATTAACACTTGGTAATGTTGCAGCGGTATGGATGGATGAGAGACAGGGATTTGACCTATGCTTAAGCGATGCATCTGCTCATCATCGAAGACGATACTGAGACCGCCTCGCACTTAGTGAAAGGTCTGCGGGAAAATGGTCACACGGCGGAAAGGGCTGCCACCGGACCAGATGGACTGCAGAAAGCCGCAGCATCCAATTACGATGCGCTCATCGTAGACCGCATGCTTCCGGGACTGGATGGCTTGAGCGTGGTGCGGGATTTGCGCGCTACCGGCAATAACACACCTGCCCTGTTCCTTACCGCACTCGCAGATGTGAACGATCGGGTCATCGGACTGCAGAGTGGTGGCGATGATTATCTCGCCAAGCCTTTTGCCTTCGCCGAACTGCTGGCGAGGCTCGAGGCCATTGTGAGACGTCGGGGTGCACCGGCACCCGACATGATCCTGCGGTTGGCGGACCTGGAAATGGACCGCCTCGGACGTACTGTCAGGCGCGCTGGCGAGGACATTCATTTGCAGGCACGTGAATTCAGCCTGCTCGAATACCTCATGCTGCACGCCAGCCAGTCGGTAACGCGCAGCATGTTGTTGGAACAAGTGTGGGGCTACCACTTCGACCCCCAGACCAACTTGATTGACGTACACATGAGCCGGCTACGCACGAAAATCGACAAGCCCGGCATGCCGCCATTGATTCATACGGTGCGCGGCGTTGGCTATCGCCTCGGCGAGTCCTCGCCGTGAGTCAGATCCGGCTGATCAACACCACCGCCTTCCGGCTGGCCATACGCTATACCGGATTCGTATGCCTGCTCACGATCATTTGGTTCGCCATTATTTACTGGGTCACGATCTCGCAGCTCAACACCCAGATTGACGCCGGCCTTCGTGCCGAAAGCACCGCCCTCACACGCCTATATGCTTTGAAAGGAATCTCCGGCCTACGCGACACCATCGCCGCTTTGAGCACCACCAAAAGTCTTGCCGCCAGTGATACCGGTGACGCCGGTCCACGCCAGTATCTCCTGACTGACGCGCAATTCCATCCTCTGGCCGGCACGTTGCCACAGTGGCCAGCAGGCATCGCGGTGCAGCATGAAGTCTGGATTACCCTGCGGCTGCATGCGTCAGGCAATCAGCCTGGACTCGATGCGGTGCATCACCAGTATGAGATACGTGCCGCGGCGCTGGTACTGCCCGGCGATTATCACCTCCTGGTCGGCCAAACGCTCGATGAAATAATCGAGCTGCGCAATACCATTCTGGCCCTCACTGTAACCGCGGTGATACTGGTTTTGATCGCCGGTTTCCTTTGCGGCGCGCTTGTGGGCCGTGGCGTGCTGCGGCGCCTGCAAGGCGTCACACGCACCGCCGATACGATCATGTCCGGCGACCTGTCGCAGCGCATCCCAGAGGAGCACGGGACAGATGAATTCGATGCACTCGCCGGCAAGCTCAATGCGATGCTGGAACGCATCGAAAAATTGATGAAGGCCACGCGCGAAGTCACTGAAAACGTGGCGCACGATTTACGCAATCCCCTCACCCGCTTGCGCGGTCGCGCGGAAATGGCGTTAATGAAGAATGGAGATACGATTCTACAACGGGAAGCTCTGCAGAAGGCCATCGAAGAGACCGACGCTGTCGTCGCCACCTTGAATGCCATCCTGAGCATCGCTCAGATCGAATCCGGCGCGCGCCGCGATTGGACTGATGTGGACTTGGCGGCCGTGTGCCACGGCGTAGCGGAACTGTATGAACCGTTGGCAGAAGAGAAGCAAATTCACTTCACGACACGAATTGGTGAAGCCGTATTGGTGAAGGGCAACCGCCAGTTGATCGCCCAGGCGATAAGCAACTTGCTCGACAACGCCCTCAAATACACTTCATCCGGCGGTGGCATAACGTTCAGCCTCGCGGGAAAGGAAATACAAACAACGGTCACGGTTGCGGACACTGGCCCAGGCATTCCTGAAAACCTACGGGAAAAAGCTCTGCAGCGTTTCGTGCGCTTGGACACGAGCCGCAGCCAGCCCGGCAACGGCCTGGGCTTGTCACTGGTAAAAGCCGTGGCGGATCAACATGGTGCCACGCTCAATCTCGGCGATAACACTCCGGGTCTGCGCGTGCGCCTAAGCTTTCGCAACGGAAATGCCTAATGCGAAACCGGATGGTATGGGTAGTTGTTACGGCATTGTTGGCAGTGCCTGTTTCAGCATTTGCCGCCGGTGGCCCACTAGGCATTGATCACCGCCTGCCCTACGACAATTCCGGCATCTGGGCACGCCACAACCAGACGCTGTTGGAGTATGGTGTAATTCTTACCGAACTAGGCGGCGCCGTATGGCTGGGCGGTGAAGACCGGCTTGGCAAGACCTTCTGGCAGTCCATTGATTCATCCGCCTTCACTGCGCTAACAGTGCAAGGCATGAAGTACAGCTTTGGCCGTGAGCGGCCATCGCAAACCGACGACCCCAACGAGTGGTTTAAGGGCGGCCAAAGTTTCCCCAGTGGGGAAGTGGCATTACAGGCAAGTTTTGTAACGCCATTCATCGCTGAGTATGGCCACGACCACCCCTGGGTATGGACACTGGAAGCCTTGCCGGCCTATGACGCCGTGGCACGTCTCAAGACCCAGGGTCATTGGCAAACCGACGTACTAGCCGGTTGGGCGGTGGGCACACTGTGGGGAGTTTATGCCCACAACCGAACGACACCATTCTTTCTGGGCCTTATGCCTCACGGTATCTATGTTGGTTGGCGCGTCACTTTTTGAAAGCCGCAAGACTCGGTAAATAAATCAAGCTATCAGCGTACATGCTGACAGTTGTTAGCTCAGAACAATCCTGTCAAACCTGCATGAAAACTCTGGTGCGGCCCGTATCCAGCGTTCGTTAGTCACTAACCTTCCTAAATGCACTCGTTCGTCACTGTCTGGAAGGGTCCGCATGCGACACATGGCCGATAGGCACATTCCAGCCAAAAGTCACCGCAGGGTTTTGTCGCAGAAAGCGCGCCGCGCGGACATAATCGGTATCGGTCAACTGACCGCGCCTACAGGTGAGGAGCCGCATAGGCTAAGTCATGCGGGGCACAGGTCACTGAACGTTTGGTGTTGATATATCGAGTCTCGCACCAGACGCATTCAGAAAAGCACAGAGGCGCGTGTAGTCTTTGGCAACATTACGCCTATCCGAAAACCGGTTGCCTGCTAAGTGTGCACAGTCCGTTTTACGGCGCCTTGCTCATCTGCATGTGCTGCACGATGGCCAACGATCTTTTCACGTGTTCGTCAGGGGTAAGGTGATCTGCTTTCGAGGACAGCGTCGCGACGATCTTACCCTCACGGTTGATCACAAAAGTCGTGCGCGGGAAGAAACCGTGGTTTACCGTAACGCCGCGCACATCCACGACACCCTTCTGGGGTGGGATCATCTTGAGACCATAAGAGTCGGCAATCCTGCCGTCGGAATCCGAAGCCACCGGGAATTTACCTGCGCAATACTTCGGATCGGATGAAAATGCATTCAGCCGTTCGATCGAATCCGCGGAAACACCAATGATGGTGGCGCCCGCGGCCACGAACCTGGCTTTCTCGATCGCAAAGGTATGCGCTTCGAGGTCGCAGCCCTGGGTAAAGGCCGATGGGTAAAAGTAAACCACTACCGGTCCTTTTTTCAGAGCCTGCTTGAGGGAAAATCTGAAATCCTTCCCAGCAAGACTGGCGGTGGCTGCGAAATCCGGCGCCGCAGCTCCCGGTTGCAGGGCTGCAAATACCGGTATTGCAAGTAATGCAAACACCGCACCAGCCACGATCGAACTAACAAGATGCTTGTTCATGTCGAAATCCTCCTGAAACTTGCTCCACGCTAGCACAAAGCACATTGCGAGTCAGGTTCACACCGGGAGCCACCGCCACGCTTGCGTGTGTGCTTTGTCCGCGGGCTCGGATGCGAGTCCGGGTATCACGTGTCATTTGCCGACATGCGTGCGTGGTCATACTTGCAAGCGATCTCCAGGTTTGGCCACCAGCAGGTACAGTGCCGGCACCAGAAATATGCCAATGAAAAGACGCGAGATCATGCCGGCCACGATCACCAGCGCGAACGGGCGCTGCGAGTCGGTGCCGACTCCGGTCGCGATTGCAGCGGGCAGCAAACCCAGTGCCGCGACCAGCGCGGTCATCACGATCGGCCGCAAGCGCAACACCGCAGCTTCGCGGGCAGCGCTGCCCATGTCCATGCCGCCGAGACGCAATTCGTTGACACAGGATATATAGACCACCCCTGTCAAAACGGACACACCGAACAACACTATGAAGCCGATACCCGAGGACACCGAAAATGGTGTGCCGGTGACCCACATGGCGAAAATCGCACCGAACGGCGCGGACAACAGTACGCTCACGATGGTAATGAAGGGGAATTTGAAGTTGCCATACAGCACGAACAACAAACCAAAAATCACCAGCACGGTCAATGGCAGGATCACCTGCATCTGCGCCCGCGAGGCGGTGTATTCCTTGTACTCACCGCCCCATTCCAGCCGGTAACCCTGTGGCAATTTCACAGCGCGTGCGACTTGTGCGATCGCATCGTTCACCGCGCCAGCCAGATCGCGGCCCGACACCGAGAATTGCACGCCGATGTAGCGTGAATTGTTCTGACGGTAGATGAAGGATGCGCCGTTCTCAACCCTGATATCGGCCAGTTCCTTCAAGGGAATCTGCTGTCCACCCGGTGTCGACACCGGTATGTCGCCGATCTCCACCGGATTGCTGCGAAAGCGTTTCTGCAAACGCACGATCAGGTCGAACTGCTTGTCGCCTTGCACCACCTCGGTCGCGACGCTGCCGCCTATTGCGGTATTGATGAGGTTGTTGACGTCGTCCACGTTCAGACCGTAGCGCGCGATCTTCGCGCGATTAATGTTGATGGCGAGATTCGGTTGGCCGAGCTCGTGCACCAGCGTGATGTCAGTGATGCCGCGCACCTTCTCCATCACGGCCTTGATAGCCTTGCCCTCCGTCTGCAAGGTCTCGAGGTTCGGCCCGTAGATCTTGACCGCGAGCGCGCTCTTCAAGCCGGTCTCCGCTTCGTCCACCGCGTCCTCGGCGGGTTGGGTGTAGTTGAATTGGATGCCAGGAAACTTCCCAGTCAACTTGGCGTTGATGGCATTGATTAACGCCTGCTTGTTGCGATAGGCGCCGTGCCACTCAGAGTAAGGCTTCAAGCCTGTGAAAAACTCATCGTTGAAGAAGCCGGTGGAATCGGTGCCATCATCGGGACGAGCCAGTTCAGAGGTCACGGTGGTGACGACCGGGAATGAGCGCAGAACTTTGCGGATCTCGGGTGAGATTTCCGCGGCCTTCTGGAAGGAAATGGTGTACGGCATGGTCGCACGTACCCACAATGCACCTTCATCGAGGTGCGGCATGAACTCGGCACCGATGCCACGCATCAACAGCAGTGATATCGCCAACAATACGACGGTAACGCCCGTCACTCGCCACGGCGCGCGCTGGGTACGCTCCAGCGCACGCACGTACCACGCCTTGAACTTCTCATAGATGGCGTTGCGCCGTTCGCGCACCCCGTGACGCATAAACAACCCGCACAACACCGGCAACAGCGTCAAGGTCACGACCAGTGAACCGATTAAGGCAAAAATCATGGTGTCGGCCATGGGCTTGAACAGCGTACCGGACGGGCCGGTCAGGAAGTAGATGGGCAGGAAGCTAGCCACGATCACCGCGACGGCGTACACCAGCGGACGATCGATTTCCGCGGCTGCGCTCAGAATCACCTCCTTGATGTCGTACTGGGTGTCGCGCCGCGCGGCCAGCTCACGGAAAATGTTCTCGACCATAAAAATCGCACCGTCCACGAGGATGCCGAAGTCCACCGCGCCGATGGACAGCAGGTTCGCAGATGCGTTTTTCAGGTCAAGGCACAGGAAGGCGAATAACAGCGCCAATGGGATCGTGATCGCGACGATCAAGCCAGCGCGTATGTCATACAGAAAGAAGATCAGTACCACCAGCACCAGCACCATGCCGATCAGGAGGTTGCGCATCACGACCTGTTTGGTTTGCTGGATCAGCGTGGTGAGGTCGTAGAACGCATGGATCTTGACATCCTTAGGGAGGATCTCGTTGTTGAGCTCCTGCGTTTTTGCCTCGACTCGCTGCAACACGTCCTGGGTCTTGCTGCCGGTCAGCGCGAGGATTACGCCCTCCACCGCATCGTTCTGGTCCATGTAGCCGAATTCACCCAGGCGTGGTGCGATGCCGATCTTCACTTCGGCGACGTCCTTCACCAGCACCGGCGTGCCGTCATGCACCGCCAGCACAATGTTGCCGATGTCCTGCAGGGTCTGGATGCGACCGAGGCCGCGTACATAGATGAACTGTCCGCCCTGCTGGTAAAAACCTCCGCCTGCATTGCTGTTGTTGGCCGCCAACGAGTTTTCTACCTGCGTG
>JBOIBD010000002.1:0-37573 GCA_050739415.1 Gammaproteobacteria bacterium
GGGGATAATAATTCTTATCAGCGCCGATTTGATACTCAGCTTGCGGGCGCTTTATAAATACGGCTAAAGCGGTGTCATAAATGACCTGCTTAAGCGAAAGCTGAGCGGGTTTTTTTATGGATGTCAGTTTATGAATCCGCTTTCCACCTCCTGGGACCAGCAGGCTTTTCCGGTGCATCCGGCAGTGTCTTTCGAGTTCTTTCCACCCAGTACGCCGGAATTGCAAAAGAAACTGTGGCAGGCGCTGGAACGTCTCGCGCCGCTGGCGCCACGCTTCGTGTCGGTGACCTACGGCGCCGGCGGCTCCACCCGTGAGCGCACCCACGAGACCGTGGTTGATATCGAACGGCGCCTGGGTCTGCGCCCGGCCGCGCACCTGACCTGCGTCGGTGCCGACAAGGCCGAGATCAATGCCGTAGCACGTCGCTACTGGCAGGCCGGCATCCGCCATGTGGTGGCGCTGCGCGGCGATCCTCCGGACGGGCAGGGCAAGTTCACACCACATCCAGGGGGGTACACCTGCGCGGCGGAGCTGGTGGCGGGCTTGAAACGCGTGGCGGATTTCGAGATCAGCGTGGCGGCGCATCCGGAAGTGCATCCCGATGCGGTCTCAGCCCAGGCCGATCTGGAAAACCTCAAGCGCAAGCAGGGCGCCGGCGCGGCCCGCGGCATCACCCAGTTTTTTTTCGACGTAAACGCGTTTCTGCGTTTCCGTGACGCGGCGACAAAGGCAGGCGTAAGCATGCCGCTGGTGCCCGGCATCCTGCCGGTTACAAATTTTCAGCAGGTGCAGAAATTCGCCGCGCGTTGCGGCGCCAGTGTGCCGGCGTCATTGGCGCGTCATTTCGATGGACTCGATGCAGACCCGGAAACCCGTAAGCTGGTAGCGGCGCACGTGGCTGGCGAGCAGTGTCGGCGCTTGCAGACGGAAGGCGTACACGAGTTCCATTTCTATACACTGAACCGGGCGGAACTCACTCGCGCCATCTGTCATCTGCTGGGTATCCGCGCTGCTAGTCAGCCCTCTATACCCGCGGCGCCCGGCAGCGCTGCGGCCCGCGTCTGAGGCTTACTATGTCTTGTCAAACCCTACTCGAAGAACTGCTCGGAAAGCGCATCCTGCTACTGGACGGCGCCATGGGCACCATGATCCAGAGCTACAAACTCTCGGAACAGGAATTTCGCGGCGAGCGTTTCAAAGACCACGATCATGACCTACAGGGTAACAATGATTTACTCACACTGACTCGACCGCAGGTTATCGAGGAGATCCACCAGGCCTATCTGGATGTCGGCGCCGACATCATCGAGACCAACAACTTCAATTCAACAGCGATCTCCCAGGCGGACTATGGCACCCAAGCGCTGGTATATGAACTGAACCGCGAGGCCGCACGCCTAGCGCAACGCCTTACGGAAAAAATGACCCGCGCCACGCCGCACAAGCCGCGCTTCGTGGCCGGCATCCTTGGGCCCACCAGCCGTACCGCGTCCCTGTCACCGGATGTGAACGACCCGGGTTTCCGTAATGTGAACTTCGACGAATTGCGTGCCACCTATGCAGATGCTGTCAGCGGCCTGTTGGATGGCGGCGCCGATCTGTTGATGGTGGAAACTGTGTTCGACACCCTTAACTGCAAGGCAGCACTGTTCGCCATCGAAAAGCAATTCGAACAACGCGGCGAGCGTGTGCCGGTGATGATTTCCGCCACCATCACCGATCTTTCCGGCCGCACACTTTCAGGCCAGACGCCCGAAGCCTTCTGGAATTCCGTGCGCCATGTACGCCCATTCAGCATCGGCTTGAATTGTGCCCTGGGCGCTGAGCAGTTGCGCCCTTACGTGGAAGAACTATCACGCATTGCTGACTGTTATGTGAGCGCCCATCCCAACGCCGGTCTCCCGAACGCCTTCGGGGGCTACGACGAGACTCCGGAACATATGGCCGGGCTAATTGGTGAATGGGCGGAAAGCGGCTTTCTCAATATCGTGGGCGGCTGCTGCGGTACCACGCCGGATCATATCCGTGCGCTTTCGGAAGTAATCGTACGGCGTGTGCCTAGGGAAATCCCCGTTATCGAACCGAAGTGTCGCTTGAGCGGGCTGGAAGCCCTCAACATCGGCTCCGACAGCCTGTTCGTGAATGTGGGTGAGCGCACCAATGTCACCGGTTCGGCAAAATTCAAGAAGCTGATTCTGGATGGCGAATACGAAACCGCCCTGGAGGTGGCGCGTGAGCAGGTGCAGAACGGCGCGCAGATGATAGACGTGAACATGGACGAGGGCATGCTGGACGGCGAGAAAGCCATGCGGCGCTTCCTGAGCCTCATCGCTTCCGAGCCGGACATTTGCAAAGTGCCGGTGATGATCGATTCATCCCGCTGGGAAATCATCGAGGCGGGCCTGAAACAACTGCAGGGCAAGTGTGTCATCAATTCCATCAGCCTCAAGGAAGGCGAAGAGAAGTTCCTGCACGAAGCCAGACTCGCGCGCCGTTACGGTGCGGCGGTGGTGGTGATGGCCTTCGATGAAACCGGCCAGGCGGATACCTTGGAGCGGCGCGTAGACATCTGTGCGCGTGCCTACCGGCTGCTTACGGAAAAGGTAGGCTTCCCGGAGGAGGACATCATCTTCGACCCGAATATCTTTCCGGTCGGCACCGGCATCGAGGTCCACAGCAATTATGCGGTGGACTACTTCGAGGCGGTGAAACAGCTCAAGCAGAAACTGCCGCAAGCGCTCATCAGCGGCGGCGTCAGCAATGTGTCATTTTCCTTTCGCGGCAACAACACAGTACGCGAAGCGATGCATGCGGCTTTCTTGTATCACGCCATCCAGGCCGGTATGGACATGGGCATCGTCAACGCCGGCCAGTTGGCGGTTTACCAGGACATTCCCAAAGAGCTGCTGGAGCAGGTGGAAGACGTACTGCTGAACCGCCGGCCAGACGCGGCGGAACGGCTGGTGCAGTTCGCGGAGACCTTACAGCGCGGTGGCAAGAAGAAGGTGGAAGATGCGGCTTGGCGGGAGTTGCCGGTCGGGAAACGACTGGCGCATGCGCTGGTGCAAGGCATCACCGACTTTATCGAAGCCGATACGGAAGAAGCACGCCAGCAGGCCAAGCGGCCGATAGACGTCATAGAAGGCCCGCTCATGGATGGCATGAACGTGGTCGGCGACCTATTTGGCGCCGGCAAGATGTTCTTGCCGCAAGTGGTGAAATCCGCGCGCGTCATGAAGAAAGCCGTGGCCTGGCTCATACCTTATATAGAGGCTGAGAAGGACTCCAAAGCCCGCGCCAAAGGCAAGATCGTCATGGCCACGGTCAAGGGCGATGTGCACGATATCGGCAAGAATATCGTAGGCGTGGTGCTGCAATGCAACAACTATGAAGTGGTCGATCTCGGCGTCATGGTGCCGGCCGCAAAAATCCTCGAGACTGCCCGCACCCAAAAAGCCGACATCATCGGTGTTTCCGGTTTGATCACGCCTTCGTTGGAAGAGATGGCGCATGTAGCGAAAGAAATGCAAAGGGAAGGTTTCAATATTCCGCTGCTCATCGGCGGCGCCACCACCTCGCGGGTCCACACGGCGGTCAAGATCGCACCGAATTATTCAGGTTCTGTGACCTACGTGAAGGATGCGTCCCGGGCCGTGAGTGTGGCGACCAGTTTATTGGGCGAGGGCAGGCAGGCGTTCGTGGATTCCGTGACCAAGGAATATGCAAACGTGCGCGCCCAGCACGCCGGCCGTGAGGATCATACCAAATGGCTGACGCTAGAGCAGGCGCGCGCAAATCGTACATCCATTGAATGGGAAGGCTATGCGCCTATCAAACCACGCAATCTAGGTGTTGAAGCATTCAATGACTATGCACTGGAAGATATCCGCCGCTATGTAGACTGGACCCCGTTCTTTCATGTGTGGCAACTGAAGGCCAGTTATCCGCGCATCCTGGACGACCCTGAGAAGGGCGAAGCTGCACGCAAGCTGTTTGCTGACGCTAACCAGATGCTGGACCGTATTATTGCAGAGAAGTGGTTGCGAGCCAGCGCCGTGTATGGTCTGTTTCCAGCCAATGCCGTGAACGGCGATGACGTAACGGTGTTCAAGAACAGCGATCGGGATGAGCAGCTGATTACCTTCCATTTCCTGCGCCAGCAGCAGGAAAAGCCCACCGGCAAGCCCAATCAATGCCTGGTGGATTTTATGGCACCGCTGGCTTTGGGTATCGAGGATTATTTCGGCGCCTTCGCTGTTACCGCCGGTCTTGGTATTGAAGAACATTTGCAACGCTTCAATGCGGACAATGACGATTACAGTGCTATCCTGTTGAAATCACTTGCCGATCGCCTGGCGGAGGCATTCGCGGAACTGCTGCACGGTCGCGTGCGCCGGGAATTCTGGGGCTACGTCCGGGATGAACAGCTCGATAACGATGCCTTGATTCAGGAACAGTACAAAGGTATCCGGCCCGCACCCGGTTATCCCGCCTGTCCCGAACACACTGAGAAAGGCGGCATTTGGCAACTACTGGATGCGGAACGCCGCGCCAGTATCAAGCTCACGGAACACTACGCCATGTGGCCGGCGGCCGCGGTCAGCGGGTTTTATTTTTCGCATCCTCAATCGCGCTACTTTGCCGTGGGCAAGATCAACCGCGATCAGGTGGTTGATTATGCTGAACGTAAAGATATGGAACTGGAGACTGCTGAACGCTGGTTGGCGCCGAACCTAGGATATACACCCCAGTAGGAATGAGGCGTGAGCAGTGATGGTTGGGGGAGGTGACGGAGAAGTGGGTGATTCACTTATGCGAACCGATTCGTCAGATGATAATCGTCATCACCTTAGAAAGATGATGCTGCCTTTGTTAGAATACTAATACTGAATAGAGCTTTCTTCCTTCCGAAGTCTCCTTCCTAGGGGTGAACAATGTTCAAGACAATATTACTATTGGCCTCGTTGCTGGGGTTATTGTTCCCATTTACCACGAGTGCGGCCAATCATCCGAATGTATTGCGCGCCACGCTCAAAAACGGCCTGCGGGTCGTGATTGTAAGAAATACCCTGGCGCCGGTGGTGACTACCGAGATGAATTATCTCGTCGGTTCTAACGAAGCCCCAGTCGGATTTCCAGGTACCGCACATGCGCTGGAGCACATGATGTTCCGCGGCAGTCCGGGATTATCCAAGGACCAACTCGCGGAAATATCAGCCGCTATGGGCGGCAATTTCGACGCCGATACCCAAGATACGATTACCCAGTTCTATTTCACAGTGCCGGCCGATGACCTGGACGTGGCGTTGCGCATTGCCGCGATCCGCATGCGCGGACTGGATGTGAGCCAGGCAGAGTGGGAGAAAGAGCGTGGCGCTATCGAACAGGAAGTGGCGCGGGATTTGTCCAATCCCCAATACCTGATGTTCAAGCAATTGCAGGCAGTGATGTTCAAGGGTACGCCCTATGAGCACGATGCACTCGGCACGCGCCCGTCCTTCAACCAGACTAGCGCGAAAATGCTCAAGGAGTTTTATGGTACTTGGTACGCGCCCAACAACGCGGTTTTCGTCATCGTAGGCGACGTACAGCCTAAAGAAACACTCGCAAGAATGGAAAAACTTTTCGGCGACATCTCGGCCAAGAAATTGCCGGCACGTCCCGCGTTCAAGTTCGAGCCTGTGCAACCGCAAACCATCCAGCTGCCCACCGACACGCCCTATGGTCTATCGGTCATTACCTTCCGTCTACCGGGCTATCACAATCCTGACTATGCCGCGGGTGAGATTCTCAGTGATGTGCTGGCCAGCCAGCGCGGTGTGCTGTATGCCTTGGTTCCGCAAGGCAAAGCGCTGTACGCGGGTTTTGCCGGGATCGCGATGCCGGCCACTGGGCTGGGTCTGGCGATCGGAGTGTTCCCGAAAGGCGGGGATTCCGCCGCACTGACTGCGGAAATCCGCGAGGTGTTGACGCAGACCCTGAAGGATGGCGTGCAAGCGGATCTCGTGACGGCTGCGAAGCGTCAGGAAATCGCACAACTGGAATTCCAGAAAAACTCCGTGGTCGGTCTGGCTAATGCCTGGTCAAATGCACTGGCGCAGCAAGGGCTGGATTCCCCTGACGATATGATCGCGGCCTTCAACAAGGTGACCGTTGCTGATGTGGACCGTGTGGCGAGGGCATATCTTAACCAGGACCAAGCGTTCACGGCCATCATGACGCCGGAATCATCCGGCAAACCAGTCTCGAGTAAGGGCTATGGTGGCGCCGAATCATTCTCCGCAGCACCGGAAAAAGCCGTGCCGCTGCCGAAATGGGCAGAAACAGTACTCGCGCAGTTGAATATGCCGCGATCTACATTGAGTCCTATCGTCAGCACGCTGCCGAACGGGATCAAACTTATCGTGCAACCCACGAACGTCAGTAATACCGTGAGCGTGTACGGTCGCATCAAGAATCAGCCGGATTTGCAGCAACCAGCCGGCCAGGACGGCGTCAACCAGGTGCTGAACGGCTTGTTCAGCTACGGCACGACGAATCTGGACCGGTTAGCTTTCCAGAAGGCATTGGACGATATCGCTGCCCAGGAATTTGCGGGCACGAATTTCTCCGTACAAGTACCGGTAGCGCATTTTGACCAGGCCGTGAAACTGCTGGCTGATAACGAACTACATCCGGCACTGCCGGATCAGGCCTTCAAAGTGGCACAGATGCAGACCGCACGTCTGGTAGCGGGTCAATTACAGAGTCCTGAGTACTTATTCCGCCGCACAGGCATCAAGGCGCTGGTGCCGGCCGGTGATCCGACCCTGCGGGAAGCTACACCGCAGAGCGTCATGGGACTAAAACTCCAGGACGTACAGGCTTATCACCAGACGGCCTTCCGGCCGGACCTGACTAGTATCGTAGTGATCGGCAAGATTTCGCCGGTAGAGGCTAAGTCAGTCATCGAAAAGTATTTCGGTGGCTGGAAGGCAGGAGGCACGAAACCGGTCACCAATCTGCCAGCCATCCCGCTCAACAAGCCATCCGCGGCGGTAGTGCCGGACAAGACCAGTGTGCAGGATACGGTCGCGTTGATGCAGACTCTGGGCGTGAACCTGTTCAGTCCGGACCGTTATGCCTTGCAACTGGGCAACCAGGTGCTTGGAGCCGGTTTCTACGCTTCGCGTCTGTATCGAGACCTGCGCGAGAAGACCGGTCTTGTGTATAACGTCAGCTCTCGATTCGACCTCACACCCACACGCGGCACCTTTACGGTGGAATATGGCAGCGATCCGGATAAGATCAAACAGGCTCGGGCACTGATCATACGCGACCTTACTGATATGCAGAGAACCCCGGTGACACCGGTGGAACTGCAGCGGGCCAAGGCGCTGGCGCTGCGTGGCATACCGCTCCAGCAATCCAGTGTGGACAGCATCGCGGACAACTGGCTGACTTTTGCCACAGACGGCCTGCCTTTGGATGAGCCGATGGTTGCAGCACATCACTACATACTACTCACAGCACCGGAGATTCAGGCAGCTTACAAGCAGTGGTTGCGGCCTGCTGATCTGGTGGAGATCGTGAAGGGACCGAATCCGCAATGACAAGGTGGGAGTGTATGCGGGGTCAGAAGGGGAGTCTAAGATAGCGTGCGCAAGCGGGTACTGCAGCAGCATAGTAAGGATCCGCAATCGCCGGCCTTTTCCTGCCGTTGTCGTGGACGTCACACCAAGTATTTACTTGAAGCGCATGCAAATTCGTTGACTCTATAATGGTCGAGGGCTAGGATGCGCGCCGACTCGGTAATTGGAGGAGCCCCGATGGGCAGTTGCAGTAGTTGCTGTAATCAAAAAACCCACCTGATGGGTACGACCTCCCTCGCCTGATTCCTTCTTTTTCGCGTGGGTAACTGTGCCACCAGGCACTCATGGACATCCACGCGGCCATGCCAGAACAAGAAATTACCTTAAAAATTGCTGCTACTGGCTCGACGTCTTCAACGTTGTGCGTACCCGCGACCTATTTGAGGCAGCTCCCACGTTCAGAAAACCACTGCCTTCCAGCACGACCGCCGGCGTTGTGCATTTGCGTATCGGCTGATACCGGGATTAACCCGTGCCGATGCGCCCCGACTCAAGCGGGCCAAGTACGTGGAACGTAAGGTAACAAACTATCTTTTGCGCGTAGGCAACTTGAGGCGCGGCATGCTTCCCAACGGTGAGCATCAGGCAAGCCGTGTGCATGCGCGTCTGCTGGCGGTCAGCCGCATGGGAGCCCAGGATGCCCTGGATGAATTTCGCACCAGCATCCAGGGTCTGACCACACCCGAGGCCGAGGAGCGTCTGACCGAGCACGGCGCCAACACTGTGGCGCGTGAAAAGAAAAAAGGCTGGTTCAGGCAACTACTTATCCGGCTCGCAAACCCACTTAATCTGCTGCTCATCATTCTGTCCATCATGTCGCTGGTGACCGGCGACATGACCGGCGCTGGCATTATTTTCATCATGGTGGTGGTGGCCATTACCCTTGCTTGGGTTCAGGAAGCTCGATCCAACCGCGCTGCCGAAAAGCTCCATGCCATGGTGAAGACCACGGCCACGGTGCTGCGCCAGGAAGAAGTCGAGGACGCCGAACCGACGGGACAAAAGGCAGGGGAGGAGGCGGACACGAAACCACAAGCGGTGTTCAAGCCGGTCCGCAAACAGGTGCCCATTGACGAACTGGTGCCGGGCGATCTGGTACAGCTTTCCGCTGGCGACATGATACCCGCCGATGTGCGCCTGCTGTCAGCCAAGGATTTGTTCATCAATCAGTCCTCGCTCACCGGCGAATCCCTGCCAGTAGAGAAACTGGCGGTGGCGGAAGGTGAAGAGGGCCATCCGTTGGAAACCGCCAATCTCTGTTTCATGGGCACCAATGTGCTAAGTGGTACTGCTATCGCGCTGGTGGTGATGACCGGCGCCGATACCTACTTCGGTTCACTGGCCAACACCTTGGTGAGCGCGCGTGTGCAAACCAGTTTCGACAAGGGCGTGCATCGCTTCACCTGGTTGATGATCCGTTTCATGTTGGTGATGGTGCCGCTGGTATTCCTGGTCAACGGTTTGACGAAGGGCGATTGGGCGGAAGCTTTGATGTTCGCTCTGTCAGTGGCGGTGGGACTTACGCCTGAGATGCTGCCGGTGATCGTGACCGCGAATCTCGCAAAGGGCGCGTTGTCAATGTCGCGCAAGAAAGTCATTGTCAAACGCTTGAGTTCCATCCAGAACTTCGGCGCCATTGACGTGCTGTGCACCGACAAGACGGGCACGCTCACGCAAGACAAGGTGTTCCTGGAAAAACACGTGGATCTCAACGGCAACGACAATGAACAGGTATTGGAACTGGCATTTCTCAACAGCTATTACCAGTCCGGGCTGCGCAACCTGCTAGACGTGGCAGTGCTGGAAAAGGTTGAGATGTACGCCGACCTGCACCCAGAGCGCAATTACCGCAAGGTGGACGAGATTCCGTTCGATTTTCAGCGCCGCCGCATGTCGGTGGTGGTGGAGGAGGAACACGAACGGCACCTGCTGATCTGCAAGGGCGCGGTGGAGGAAACCTTCAGCATCTGCTCGCATGTCGAGGTGGACGGGCACCGAAAATCGCTGGTGCCCGAGGATCTGGCGAAGCTGCAGGACATGACCCTGGCGCTGAACCAGGACGGTTTTCGGGTCATCGCAGTGGCTTACAAAGAAATCATCGAGCCCAAGCGCACCTACAGCGTAGCGGATGAGTGCGACATGGTATTGCTCGGCTACATCGCCTTCCTGGATCCACCCAAGGAATCCGCCAGTCAGGCCATCGCCAAGCTCAGAGAGCATGGTGTCAAGGTCAAAGTGCTCACCGGCGACAACGATGCCGTGACCCGCAAAATTTGCTCACAAGTTGGCTTGGAAGTCGAGCACATCGTGCTCGGCGGCGACATCGAGAATATGAGCGACGAGGGCCTGGCAGACATTGCAGAGGGAGCCGCAGTATTCGCCAAGCTCTCCCCGGAACAGAAAGCACGCGTGATTCACGCACTGCAAGTCCGTCACCACGTGGTGGGGTTCCTGGGCGATGGCATCAACGATGGTCCAGCGCTCAAGGCAGCGGATGTAGGTATTTCCGTAGATAGTGCGGTGGATATCGCCAAGGAGTCCGCTGACATCATCCTGCTCGAGAAAAGCCTGATGGTGCTGGAAGAGGGCGTCATCGAGGGCCGCAAGGTATTCGGCAATATTATCAAGTACATCAAGATGGGGGCCAGCTCCAACTTCGGTAACATGTTCAGCGTGCTGGGCGCAAGCATCTTTTTGCCATTCCTTCCTATGGCTCCGATCCAGATTCTAGTCAACAATCTTCTCTATGATTTTTCGCAGACAGCAATACCGACCGACAACGTGGATCCGGAATATCTGCAGAAACCGCGCCAATGGGATTTGCACAATATCGGCTGGTATATGGTGGTCATCGGGCCGATCAGTTCAGTGTTCGATTACATTACGTTCGGTATCCTGATTATATTTTTCAATGGCTGGCACGATGCGGCCTTGTTTCAGACCAGCTGGTTCGTGGAATCCATCCTCACCCAGACGCTGATCGTGCACGTGATCCGTACCGCCAAGGTGCCATTCATTCAGAGCTGGCCGAGCTGGTCGTTGCTGGGTACTACCATCCTGATTAGTATCATCGGTGTGTGGCTGCCATTTAGCTGGCTGGCGCATGGCTTCGGCATGGTGCCAGTGCCGATGAAGTTCCTGTTGATCATGCCATTCATCATGGTGGCCTACGTCGCGCTCACTCAGTGGGCCAAGAGCCGGCTGGTGCGGCGGTTTGGATTGAATTGATGATCAGACACAGAAGTATGGAAACACAACTTCGGCGCGAATGATCAATATTACCAATAAAGCAGCGCAACTGCTGCTGATATTGATTGTCTTGTCCGCAATCTACTACCTGCTCATGGGAGAGCGCAGCTGAGCTGACGGTGGTATGCGAGAAAAACCAGTATGAACCCACAGAATTTTCTTTCAGGCTCATTGGCCTCGATTTGTGGGAGCGGTGGCGCCCACCGCTCCCACAATCAATCAGTGTTTCAGCAAACTATTCGCCTGGACAATATCCGACTGCAATCGTGTTTCACCGTTTTTAGCTCGATTCGATAGCAGCGTGAAGACCTGCTGCTGAGCGGGCGTGGGCGGCACAAACGCCAAGCCCACATCGGCAGCGAGATACGCCAGATGACTGCGCAGTTTCGGCTCATATACCAAGCTGCCCTCAGCCGACTGCATTTTGAGTTGCACCAGATCACCGATGTCCCGGTCCAGATTGTCGAGTGTGGTGCTTGCGCGGTTCGCCGATACCTTTTTGTCGGTTACCACTTTTTGCAATGCGGTGCGGGCTTCAATGGCCTGATTGAGCTTGGTATCCAAGCTGTTGAGTGCGTCGTGGATATGCATCAGGAGATCAAATTGCTGCTGCAACTCCGGTTGTGTAGTCTGAACGCGCGGGCCGAGCTTCACCTCGAATGGCTGCCCCTGCGTTTTGCCGCCATAGCTCAGCACTGCACGGTACGTGCCGGGGACTACCTCGGGGCCTTCCAGCGTGTCGTTCTCTCCGCCGGCCGCGTCAGGAACGAAGAAGCCCTTGACCTCTACTGCGTTGGGATAACGCATGTTCCACTGGAAACGGTTCATGCCCGCGTGCAATTTATCTTTCTGGGCTTTTTTCTTGTCCTTATTCGTAATAGGCAAACTGATGCTGTCGATGAGCTTGCCCTGTGCATCGGTAAAGCTCAGCTTCACGGGCATGTGCCCGTCATAGCCGGCCGGCAGATGGTAGAACACGCTCATGCCCGGTGCGAGGTTATGGCCCTCGCCCGAATGGTACTTGCCGAAACGCTTCACCAGCCAGGCTTGTTGCGGCGCGAACAGATACGGCGCATCGCTTGCAACTTGTGCCCGGCTTAATTGTTCGAGGAAACTGAGATCATCCATTACCCAGAATGCACGGCCGTGGGTAGCCAGCACCACGCTGTGTTGTGCGGGCTGAATTGCGATATCGCTCACCCGCACCGATGGCAGATTGAGCGCCAGAGGCAGCCAGTTGGCACCGCCGTCCAGGCTCATATACACCGTCTTGCTGGTGCCGAGGAACAACAGATTCGCATCAGTTGGATCCTGGCGGATGCTCTCCAGATATTGATTGTCGGGTAACCCGGATGCAAGCGCGGTCCAATGCTTGCCGTAGTCCGTGGTCTTGTACACGTAGGGTTTAAGATCATCCCACTGATAGTGGCTGGCGGTTAGGTAGGCGGTACCCGCTTCGGTATGGGATGCCTCGACGCAGGTAATTGTTATCCAAGTCGGTAGTCCCGTGGGCGTCACCGGATTCCAATGGCGTCCGCCATCGGCGGTGACATACACCAGCCCGTCGTCGGAACCAGTCCAGATGATGTTGTCATTCAGCGGTGATACTGACATGGCGGAAATAGTGTCGTAGGCCTCCGCGCCGGATACGTCGGCGCTGATGGGTCCACCCGGGCGGCCCTGCTTGCTTTTGTCATTGCGCGTCAGGTCCGGACTGATGCTGGTCCAGGTGAAGCCGTCGTCCATACTTTTCATCACGTACTGGGAGCCGATCAGCAGCTCCTTGGGATTGCCGGGTGCGAACAGAATGGGATGATGTATCCAGGCGAACCGGTACTTAAGTTCCGCTGCGGACGCGCCTTCCTGGTACAAGGGCCAGGGACTGATGCTCTGCATCACATTGGTACGGCTGTTGCCTTTCCAGAATAGCGTGTAGTAGCCAGCGCCGTATGTGATCCAGGGTTTGCCCGGTTGCGGAACCACCCAGGTGCTTTCACCGCCGGGAACGCTGTTCCAGACGTCGAGTGGAATGCTGCCGCTGTCGGTGGCGCTTGGTCCTTCAAACGAGCCTTCATCCTGTTGTGCGCCATAGACGTGGAAGGGGAACTGTTCGTCGAGATTTACATGATAGAACTGACCGGTTGGCTGGTTCCATACTGTGCTCCAAGTCAATCCGGCGTCCTGTGTCACAGTCGCACCGCCGTCATTGCCTTCGATCATAATGTTCGGCTGATTCGGATTGATCCACAGCGCATGATTGTCGCCGTGCGGCGTGTGCAACTTCTTGAGAGTCTTGCCCCCATCATGCGAAACCCACAATGCCGACACCTGTGGGAAGTAGACCGTGTTCGGATCCTTGGGATCCACATACAGTGTCGAGTAATAGAACGCGCGCTGCGTGAGGTCCATGCTGCTGTTTACCAGCTTCCAGCTTTGGCCGGCGTTGTTGGAGCGGAATACGCCGCCGTCCTTGCCTTGGTATTTAGCCTGGATGATGGTGTACATAACGTTCGGATCGCCGGGCGCAATGGCGAGACCGATGCGGCCAAAAATACCCGTCGGCAGTCCGGCATTGTGGGTGATGTTTTTCCAGGAACTGCCGCCGTCGGTGGATTCGTACATGCCGCTGCCGGGACCGCCGCTGGAAAAGCCCCAATGTGTCCGATACGCCTGCCAAAGAGCAGCGTACAAAATTTGCGGATTGCGCGGGTTCATGACCAGGTCAATGGCACCGGTCTGATCATTCACGTATAAAATCTTTTTCCAAGTCTTGCCGCCATCCGTGCTCTTGTACACGCCGCGCTCGGGATTCGAAGCGAATACATGGCCCATGGCCGCGACATACACGATGTCGGGATTATTCGGGTCCACCACGATGCGGCTGATGATTTGGGTATCAGCAAGGCCGATGTGGGTCCAGGTCTTGCCTGCGTCGGTGGATTTGTACATGCCGTCGCCGGTCAGCAGGGTATTGCGGATATCCGATTCGCCGGTGCCAACATAGATGACTTTGGGGTCCGAGGGCGCCACTGCGATGGCGCCGATATTGGCGTTATCAAATTGACCGTCGGAAAGATTTTGCCAGGTGGCACCGTAGTTCGCGCTCTTCCATACGCCGCCGCCGGTGGCGCCCATGTAATACAGATTTGGCTGTTGCGTCACGCCGGTGACTGCGATCACGCGCCCGCCCACATAGGGGCCGATGCTGCGCCAATTAAGCGCGCTGAGAAGTTGCGTTGGCGGTACCGCAGCGGCGCTGGCCGCAAACGGGAGGGTAATGAATAAACTGGCGCATCCTACTGCCAGCGACCGGAGAGCACCTTGGGATATCTTGTTCTTCATTACCAACCTCCTGCCAGATGCTATGGAGGCGTCGTGCGTCCCTGCTCACCGCCTTCAAGCCTTGGGTTTGTGAGTAAGCCGTGGAAACAGTGAGCCGTGCCGGTTTGGATACCGACCCTGCCGACCCAACATGGGTTACGGCGGCAAAGCTTACGACTCCAGACTGATACTTGCAAAGAGTCGGATATGATCTTCTTGATCGATACGCAACCCTTAATACCAAGCGCAGCAGTTTCTGAAGCAGATTCTTGTCATATTTCTGTCACATTCTCGCCCTACACTTACCAGAATGTTTCAGACTAGGGGACGTATGACCAAGACTATCCGCCAACTGCTGGTGGTCGCCGCGCTTGCCGTAGTGGCGGCTGCGGCTGGCGCGGCGGAGACCCAGCTTGCCGGGGCAGGGGGTACGGCGATTTACCCGGTGCTGGCCAACTGGGCGGCGCAGTACCACGACCTCACCGGTGTGGCGGTGAACTATCAGCCCATTGGCTCCGGTGGTGGCATCCAGCAGATAGAAGTCAAGACCGTGGCCTTCGCTAACAGCGATATGCCCTTGCCGTCCGTAACGCTGCGCACCAACCATCTTATCCAGTTCCCCGCGCTCATCATCGGAATCACGCCGGTGGTGGACATCCCTGGGATCAAGCCCGGAGAGATTACGCTCAGCGGAACTTTACTGGCGGATATTTATCTGGGGAACATCCAATACTGGGATGACCCGCGCATCATCGCGCTCAATCACGGCGTGACCTTGCCACACATGCGCATCATCACGGTGTACCGCTCGGATGGCTCCGGGACCACCTTCAATTTCACCAACTATCTATCGAAAGTAAGCTCGGCGTGGCGCGAGAAAGTCGGTGTCAACACGGCGGTGTCCTGGCCGAACGGCGTAGGCGGCAAGGGCAACGCGGGCGTGGCCTCGTTCGTGAAGCAGATCCGTGGCAGCATCGGCTATGTGGAATATGCCTTCACGCAGGAGACCCACATGGCCTGGACGCGAATGCTGAACCGCGATGGAAAGGTCGTGGCGCCGAATCTGGAAACCTTCGCGGCAGCGGCACGACACGCGGACTTTTCCAAGGTGACGGATTTCAACCTCACCCTCACCGATGAACCCGGCGCGGATACTTGGCCCATCACCGCCACCACTTACATATTGATGCGCACCGATTACCCAAAGGAAGACAATCAGGCAGTGCTGGCGTTTTGTCGCTGGTTCATGGACCACGGCCAGGAACAGGCTCGGCAATTGAACTATGTGCCGCTGCCCGCGCCTGTCGTTGAGCTCATCGAACGGTACTGGAAAAGAGAACTGGGGTTTTGAGCAGCGCTACACCCTCTTCCGGCAGCTGGGTCAAATCCGCCCGGCATCAGCGCAGCGCCGCTGCCGACACGTTGTTCCGTGGCATCACGCGCGTAGCGGCATTGCTGGTGCTGGCGCTGGTGATCGCCATCCTGGTGGTGTTACTGGTGCAGGCCTGGCCGGCGTTCCGGCAGTTCGGCTGGGGCTTTTTCACAGGCTCCGAATGGGATCCGGCTCATAACCGATTTTCTGCGCTCACTTCCATCTTTGGCACGCTGGTGACTTCGCTGATCGCCATGATCATCGCGGTGCCGGTGAGTTTTGGCATTGCGCTGTTTATTACCGAACTGGCGCCGGCCTGGTTACGGCGCCCTGTAAGCACGGCCATCGAATTGCTGGCGGCAATACCCAGCATCATCTATGGCATGTGGGGTCTGTTCGTGTTCGCGCCGCTGTTCGGTGAATATGTGCAACCTTGGATAACGACGCATATCGGAAACTGGCCGCTGGTAGGGATTCTGTTTCAAGGTCCGCCCATGGGCATCGGCATGTTTACCGCGGGATTGATTCTCGCCATTATGGTGATTCCGTTCATCAGCTCGGTGATGCGCGATGTGTTTGATCTCGTGCCGACCGTACTCAAGGAATCTGCGTATGGCGTCGGCTGCACCACCTGGGAAGTGGTGTGGAATGTCGTGCTGCCGTACACGCGCGTGGGTGTGGTCGGTGGTGTGATGCTAGGTTTGGGACGTGCGCTGGGTGAAACCATGGCCGTGACGTTCGTGATCGGCAACAGTCACAGCATTAGTTCATCATTATTCATGCCAGGCAATACCATTTCCTCGACGCTCGCCAACGAGTTCTCGGAAGCGGTGGGCCAGACTTACACATCCTCCCTCATCGCACTCGGTTTGATCCTGTTTCTCATCACTTTCGTGGTGCTGGCACTGGCCAAGTTGCTGTTACTGCGCATGGCGGCGCGCGAAGGGAGCAAGAGCTGATGGCATTTTCCGCCCGCTATCTGCGTCGCCGCCTCGTCAATGGCACGAATCTGACGATGTCGGTGTTGGGGACATTATTCGGGCTATTCTGGCTAGCTTGGCTGCTATGGACGCTCGTCAGCCGAGGTCTGCGCTGGCTCGGACCGAGCCTGTTCACACAGAACACCCCGCCGCCAGTGGCGGCCGGTGGTCTGGCTAATGCCATCGTGGGTTCTCTGCTGATCACGCTGGTGGGCGTAGTGGTAGGCACACCCATCGGCATTCTGGCCGCCACCTGGCTCGCGGAATTTGGCCGGCATTCACGCACCGCAGCGGTAATTCGTTTCGTGAACGACATCCTGTTGAGTGCGCCGTCTATCGTCATCGGTGTGTTTATCTACGCCATCGTGGTCGCGCATTTTGGATATTTCTCCGGCTGGGCCGGCGGGCTGGCGTTGGCTATCATCATGCTGCCGGTGGTATTGCGTACCACTGAGGACATGCTACGGCTGGTCCCTGACCAGATGCGCGAAGCGGCTGCGGCCTTGGGCGCGCCTCAGTGGCGGGTAGTGGTAACGGTGGTGTACCGTGCATCGCTGGGCGGCATACTCACCGGCGTCATGCTGGGCATCGCGCGCATCAGCGGTGAGACTGCGCCCTTGCTGTTCACCGCGCTCAACAACCAGTTCTGGAGCACCGACATGAGCAGGCCCATGGCTAACCTGCCGGTGATGATCTTCCAGTTCGCCATGAGCCCTTATGATAATTGGCAGCATCTGGCTTGGGCGGCGGCGCTGCTCATCACGCTCGCCATCCTGGTGCTGAGCCTGATCGCACGCACGCTTATTCATGCCAACTCATCTGTGAAATGAATATGGGCGATACGGACACCACGATGACGCATGCCATCCCGCCGGAAGTCCTGGCAGGCTCAGCGCGTGTGCCTGGACGCAAGACGGTCATTGAAAAGCCGAAACTGACTATCCGCGAGCTGAACTTCTTTTACGGTAAATTTCAGGCGCTGCGTGATATCAATATGGACATCGCGGAACGTCAGGTCACCGCGTTCATCGGACCGTCCGGCTGCGGCAAATCCACTCTGCTACGCACTTTGAACCGTATTTACGGCCTGTATCCTGAGCAGCGCGCCACCGGCGAAATCATGCTCGACGGCCACAACATTCTGGACCGGGACCAGGACCTGAATTATCTACGCGCCAAGATCGGTATGGTGTTCCAGAAACCCACGCCATTCCCCATGGCGGTGTACGAGAACATCGCTTTCGGTGTGCGGCTGTACGAACGCCTGTCACGCGTAAAGATGGACGACCGGGTGGAATGGGCGCTGCACAAAGCGGCACTGTGGGATGAGGTAAAGGACAAACTGCGGCAGAGTGGTACGCGCTTATCCGGTGGTCAGCAGCAGCGCTTGTGCATCGCCCGCGCCATTGCGGTGAAACCCGAAGTCATGCTTCTCGATGAACCCGCATCGGCGCTGGATCCGATTTCCACCTTGAAGATCGAGGAGCTGATCGCCGAACTGAAAACCGATTACACCATTGTCATCGTCACCCACAACATGCAGCAGGCCGCGCGCGTCTCCGATTACACCGCCTTCATGTATCTCGGTAATCTGGTGGAATATGCTGATACCAGCACGCTGTTCACCAACCCGCTGCAGAAGCAGACCGAAGACTACATCACCGGCCGCTACGGCTGATCCGCATAATTGTTTAAGGGATCTTCCCGTCCCATGAGTCTATTGCGGGGCAGAAGCAGCCGGCAGATTCATGAGCCTGTGAACCTCTCCAAAACGCGGGTCGGTGCGGACACCGGCCCAGTCCGGACCGGATGTCAATAGCAGGGAATAGTCGTGATCATTTGCCGCACGCTGCAATTCGGAAAAGCAGTGGGGTTTGTCGCCCAAGCTCCAGTACAGTCTGGCTGTCAGCACGCCGGAAACGTAATGTGCCGGCTCTTGCCGTTGCAGAGTCGCCAGGTATTGGGTAGCAAGGTTCTTGCCGTCAAAACCGCTTTCGGCCAAGCCCGATTCCATCAGGAGAAAAGGGCCAGGGGAATTCCGGGTGACGCTGACTGCCAATTTTTCATCATTCAACACCTGTGCGTATTTTTTCATGGCCACGTGCGTTTCAGCCAGATACTCATAATACAGTTCAAAACGCGGCGTTTTGGCGATGCCAGCGTGTAACTGGTTTTCCGCCTGGCTCAACAGGCCTGCATACGCGAGTGCCCGGCCCAGGTTTGCATTGATGACAGGCAGATGCGGATCCAGATGGTGCGCAATTCGCATTTGCTCCAGCGCCCGCGCCGCATCGCCGGTCAGCCAGAAATACTTTGCATACCATTGGTGTGCGATTGCGTTGTATGGATCAAGGCTCAGGGCACGCAGGTATTCCCGCTTGGCTTGCGTCCATTGCCAATGTTTTGCGTACAAAAATCCTAGTACCGCATGTGCAATCGGCAGCGCGGGATCCAGGGATATTGCCTTATTTGCAGCGGATAGGGCATCGTTGTAATGAGCATCCGGTGGGCGGCCATCACCATAGCTGGGCCATATGGCCCAGGCCATGGCCAAGGCAGCCCAGGAGTTGGCGTAATCCGGATCCTGCTGGATGGACTTCCGAAAATCGTCAGTGGCCTGTTTGATGGCGTTGGCGGTGCGGTCATTCAAGTATTCCCTGCCTACCAGATAGAGGTCCCTGGCAGCGGGGGCATTCGTCGAATAATTATCAGGGACGAAGGTAGTTGGATCAACGACTGGCATGTGCAGGTGTGCAGAAACAGCCTTAGTCAGTGCGTCCTCAATCTGGAATATCTGATTACGCGGGGCTGTTATTTTATCAGACCATGATTCATAACCGCTGGCCGGATTCACCAGTTGCACGTTGACGCGCAACATATCACCTTCGCGCTGTACGTTGCCTTCAATGATGTTATTGACTTTCCCGGCACAGTCAGTCTGTTGTGCCATTCTGGATCCACCCGGCGAACCGCATGATGCTATTTCAGTCAGCACGCGTACCCCGGAGATGCGATCCAGCGCGGTAGTCAACGCGCCTGTCATTTCCTCGCCCACGTAACCGCCGTCGGGATTCCGGCTCTGGTTCACGAAAGGCAGTATGGCCAGAACCAGTGGTTGGAGAGGTTCAGATGATTCTTCGCGTCTGCGCCTGTATTGATGCAGATACACTGCGCCGGAGATAATAACCAGAACCACCACAGTTGCTGCGGCAGCCAGCCATGGCCGGGTACCTGCGAACCGCTGACCGCTTGAAGCCGGAGGAGAGGAGCGCAGCATGCATTCGGCTTCCCACAGCGATGCCGAGACTATCTGGATGGCATCCTTCAGACAACGACGGTAGGTGCTCAAGCTCAGGTGCAAGCTGTCGCAAACCGCACGTTGCTGGCGCAGCGGTGCGATGTAGGTGAGCAGCAATACTTGATAGAGGCGGCTGAATTTAGGGTTCTCGCCAAGGCGCTCGGAGTGCGAGCGGATCAGGTCACGTAGCGCCTGCGCAGGCGGTATGGCAGGGGACTGCGCCAGCTCCGCCGCAATCAGCCGGGAAGCGATTAAGGGGTTATGGCGTAAACGGTCTGGCCGGTTGTAGTCCTGCAGGGCTTGGTAAACCGCCAGCACGAATCCATATTCAGAATTAATATCGCTCGATGGTTTTTCATCCTCCGTGGACGCAAGCGGAAGTTGCGGTCCAGCGCCGGTATTCTGTTCAGAAGACGATTTCCAGCTACTCATCTATCCCCATACCCCGCTGGTGGTACAACTGCTTCTTGGGAGAATCTGGCAGGTTCGTATAACGCTAGTCCAGAGCGGTTGATGGGGTCAAGGTGCCCCTGTGCAGGCCGGCCGCGGCTCGGACCTGAGCCTCAGACAGCCCTGTTTTCTACAGGCCGCACCAATGGCGGCTTCTGACTGAATTTGAACATTTTTTGACACAAAATCGGTCTCCTGTCCTCCTATAGTTCGACTTTACTTAACTTAAAGCCGATTAGGATCACGCCACACGGTTGATGGCGGTAATTGCTTGGGGGTGTTTCGTTGCGGCTTGAGCCAGGCTTTGCCTGAACTTGTTTTGGGGAGACGACTATGACACTTCGGGGTTTGCCGGCCGGTTGTTTGGGGCACTGCAGAAAGTGATGCTGACGGCCAGTGGCGGAAGGGGAGACCGCAGCAGCTTTATCGTCGAGACCTGTATCTGGACCGACCCGTCAGGCTTGCCTGTCGGCCGGCGTCCATAGGCGGGAGAGTGATCTTGGTTGATACGGCCCCACAGAAATTTACGGCTCCACGCATAGTCACACGGTTAAGCGGCCGTGATCAATCGGTTCTGTATCTTGCCGATGATCCGATTTTGGCCGGAGGAAAACGCGGGAGTTACCTTTTTGAGCGGCATCAGACTTCGCCAGGTAACTTGCCCCCGCATGTTTTTGAAGAGCATATGTTCATGCTGCCCATGAGTTCATCACCCGTACCGTTTCGCAGCCACCTCAACGGCCGGCAGGTAAATGGCCAGTTCGAACCCGGGCGATTCCGGTTCCTCGCGGCGGGTGACAGCCTGTCAACCGCGTGGAATCAGTCAATGGAGAGCATTCTGATTGCAATTCACCCCGCTGTGCTGCACCGCACTTTGGGCGATGATCTGCAGTGTGTTTCGAACGAACTGACATCGAATATTTTGCCGCACGACGACCCCGTACTGGCCAACCTGATATTGGCATTGCAAGCGTACATCCAATCGGGCTGTCTGGCGGGCAGGCTGTTTGAGCAGTCTATTCTGACGGCGATTGGCGCGCATTTACTGTCCGCATACGGCGGCCGCCGGGGCCGGCGAAGCCAAGGCTACCGTGCGCCCCTGCTGCGCTGGAAGCTGACGCGCGTTGAAGAGTACGTGCGGCAAAACCTCGCTCGCAGCGATCTCAATCTTGGGGAAATCGCCGCGGCGGTGAATTTGAGCATGTGCCAGCTCAGCCGGACATTCCGGGCAACCACGGGGCAAAGGTTGTGGCAGTTTGTCCTGGAGCGCCGGGCACGTGAAGCCATGCGCATGATGAGCGGCAAACATCCACCGCCGCTCGCACAGATTGCGCACGCCTGTGGCTTTGAGAGTTATTCGCAATTCATTGCGGCATTCCGAAAATTGTACGGGCTTTTGCCGAAGGACTATCTGCGTACTTTTGACGGACCGGATAGGCAATGATTGGCATCATGCGCGCAAAAATCCAAAGTCCACCGCAATAAATTGAAGTCCAGACATCAATATGGGAACTATTATTTGATTCAAGCGCCGAGTGGATGCGAGCGAGAATACAACTGGGGCGCGTGAGGGCGGAGGGAAACCCCGGCGATGACCTCAAGCCGGGAGGTATCTGAATAAAACTTTGGGAGAAACAGCCATGAAACTTCAGCGTTTGACGGTCCTTTTGCCGGGGATGTTGCTGGCGGTCGTATTGACCGCCTGCGGCGGGGGAGGATCGAGTTCCCCATCTGGATCATCGTCCAGTAGCAGTTCCGGCGGCAGTTCCTCGGGTGGGAGTTCTTCGTCAGGTGGCAGCTCATCCAGCAGTTCCTCGGGCGGCAGCTCGTCAGGAGGAAGTTCGTCCAGCGGCGGGTCCTCAAGCTCCAGTTCGTCCGGCGGCAGTTCTTCAGGCGGCGGCTCCGGTTCGGACTCGCTGCTCAGCGGCCAGTATGCCTTCATCGTTAGCGGCTTTGACTCAGCGCTCGCGGGCAGTATCACGGTCAACGGCAGCGGAACGATTACCGGCGGCACGGAGGACATCGCGACTCCGGCCAGCAACCCCAATCTGTCCGGTTCGGATCTGAGCATCACCAGCGGCACCTACACGGTCGGCTCGGATCACCGCGGCACGCTGAGCTACACCGATTCCAACGGCAACAAATTCACCTTCGCGTTTGCGCTCGGTGCCATCTCGGGCGGCGTGGCCGCGCAAGGCCAGATGATCGAGTTCGATTCCAATCCGCTCGAAATGACGGGCCAGCTCGCACTGCAGAATCCGGCCGCGTTTTCCGCGTCCGCGTTGAGCGGCACCTATGCCTTGGACTTGCCGGGCTGGGATGCTTCCAACCAGAACCCGCAAGTGATTATCGGCAGCTTCACCGCCGGTGCAGGCGCTATTACCAATGGACTACTTGATATCAACGACGGTGGCTCGGTTAAGGCGGCGCAGTCTTTCACCGGCAGCCTTGGCAGCATTGGCTCGAATGGTCGCGGCGCAATGACCGTAAATGTCGGTACCAATACCAATACAATCACACTCTACGTGGTTTCCGCCGGCGAATGGTTCCTGATCAGCGGGACCTCGGCAAGCGAGAATTTCGCAACTGTCGGTGAAGTAATTCAGCAGAGCGGTGGGCCGTTCAGCGCGTCATCGCTGAACGGCAACACGATATTTGTGGATCAGTCGGAAACCGGCGTGCCTTCGCCGCATGCCATGCTGGGCCTCCTGAACTTTGCCTCGAACGGCACGTTTTCGGGCTCGCTCGATATCAACGACGGCGGTACGGTCAGCTCGATGACGGCTACGGGCACGTTCAGTTTCACGAACGCGGCGAACGGCCGCTTTACCCTTACTCCCGGTGGTAACACCCTGGTTGGCTATATGGTGGCCCCGAACGAGGCCGTCATGACTGAGACAACTGCTAACAAGCAGCCAGATTTCGGCACCCTCGAACCGCAGTCGGCCGGCCCGTTCAGCAACAGTTCCGTGGACAGCTCGTTCTATCTTGGCACGCTGCCGCTGATGTCCCCCGGCGCGCCGGGCAATCCGCCGCCGGCCTTGAACATCACCTCCGGCATTGCGGCTTTCAACGGCAGCGGTGGCCTTTCAGACACCGTAGATATCAATTCATCCGGTGTGACGACTTCCGGCTTTACCGGTTCGGATACCTACTCGGTGGCGGCGAATGGCCGCATGACGACCACGTCGGGTGACTTCGTGGGATACCTCGTTTCGCCGACAAAACTCTACTTGCTGAACATCGCGCAGGGTCAACCGGGCACACCGAATCCATCCATATTCATCGTTCAGCAGTAGGCCGGCGATGGTGATGATCGAACACGGCCGGTAAGGAAGTCGGCCCTTCATGGGTGCAGCCACGGCTGCCGCCGGGTTTGCAGAAGCGTGAACAGAATCTGCTCAGGATTTTGAGAAGCGAACTTCATGGGGATTTATATAACGGGAGTGCTGTCATGAAGATTCAAAGGCTTGGCGCATTGGGGACGGCATTATTGTTTGCGTTGGCACTGTCGGCATGCGGCGGCGGTGGCGGTTCCTCGGGTAGCCCGCCGACGGGTAGTTCCTCCAGCGGGGGCTCTTCGAGCGGCGGCTCATCCGGTGGCAGCTCTTCCGGAGGCGGTTCCTCAGCGGTCACTTTTAGCGTGTGGGTGTCAAACGGGGACAACAGCATTACCGAAGTTATGCCAGCGGCAATCGCTGCGCAGTCTTGTTCGGTATCAACATGCGTGACATTCACTGGAGGCGGCATGAATGGTACGTATGCCTTGACAGCGGATGCAAACGGCGATATCTGGATCGTGAATGACCCCGATGCAAACCTAGAGATTGCATCCAGTGTTACCGAGATCACTGCATCGGCAGTCGCGGCAGGGGCTTGTGGCAATACCACCTGTCTTAACTTTGTTGGTGGAGGGATAAGTGAGCCCCAAGATATTACGGTAGACGCTAAAGGAAATGTCTGGGTCGCGAATTTTGGATGCCCAAACTTGGCGTCGACCACTTCGGGTTGCAACAACAGTAATGGCGGACTAAATGGTGGAATAACCGAGATTGAGCCGGGCGCTACACAAAACTGCTCCTCTGGATGTGCCTACTTCACTCTCCAACAAGGCGGTAATGGTGTACCAGAGATAATGCCGGAAGGTGTTGCAGTGGACAAGGAGGGGAATATTTGGTTTTCAAGCGACGGATGTTTGTCCGTGCCCTTGTGCACGAATCCAGCAAGCGTTGTGGAAATCCCCACAGCCACTATTCAGGCAGGATCGTGTAACAACGCTCAAGCCTGCCCTGCGTATTCTGGGAACATGGACGGCGTCGGAGGTATTGGCGTTGATGCTTCTCAAAATGTATGGATCGCTGGCAATACGGTAACCGAGATTAAAAATGGAGCACCGACAACTTGTACTTTTGGTTGTATTACCTATTCTGGCTTCGATTTGAATGGCACTGAAGCCGTTGCAACTGACGGAGTGGGAAATGTATGGGTCGCCAGTGTAAATGCCGAGTCACTGACGGAGATCACAACAGCCGCAGTTGCTGCTGGAAGTTGTGGAACCACTTCCTGCCCCATTTACTCAATTGGTGAAATTATAGATAATCCGCGCCCGTTGGCCGTAGATCAAAATGGGGATATATGGGTTGGTGCTCAAGGGCCAAGCGTAATTCAAGAAATACAACCGGGCGCTGCGTCGAATTGTTCGTCTGGGTGCATCGTTATAAGTAATTATCCAAGCACGCCAGTTTCCATCGCTATTGCTAGAAATGCTGAAACTAATAGTGGACAACTGTGATTCTTCGCAAAATGGAATTAAGGTCATGCAGATAGTTTCCTGGCAAGATGGCAGTCAATGCCCAAATCAACCGCCACCATTTCTGAAAGTCGCGCGACACTTATCCACAACATGTTCATGATATTGAGGTGCGAACGAAAATGAATATGAAGCGCGTTAGATTTTTCGTTCTATTGGTCCCCCTGCTTTTCAGTGCCATCTCTGGTTGCGGCGGAGGCACCTCTGCATCAGGAAGCGGAGGCACCTCATCGTCTGGAGGCGGATCAGGAGGCGGTGGATCACCGCTCCAGTCCTACACAACGGCCGGGACGTATGAATTCACCGTTCCCTCCGGCACCACGTCCATAATTGTTCAAGCATGGGGTGGTGGGGGTGGAGGAGGACTCGGTTGTTATTACACGGATGGGTATGGGGGCGGGGGCGGGGGAGGGGGAGGAGGATATGCACAGATTCAACTCAGCGTCACACCAGGAGCTGCTTTTACTGTAAATGTAGGCGGTGGCGGCGGTGTTGGCACGGTATCACCTGCTGGTGAGTGCATCGGGGGTGGCACTTCGGGTGGCAATAGTCAAATTCAAACGCAAAATGGTACGGTTCTCGTTGAAGCAACTGGTGGCTCCGGTGGCCTAAATGAAGGTCGTGGCGGAACTGGTGGTAATGGTAACGGAGAAACTGGTTTCACAAGCATGACGGGATCGATCGGTATGAACGGCACTGCTTTCACGAATACTTTTGATCAAGTCGGTGGCGCTGGTGGTGCAGGGGCTAACGGTGGTGCAGGAGGGGTGGGTGGTTCAGCAGCATCCAATGTCATTGGAGAGGCAGGTGTGTCTCCTGGTGGAGGCGGTGGCGGTGGCGCTGCCAATGAAGTCAATTTCCCGGCCGGGCCGGGTGCTCCGGGACAAGTGGTTATAACTACGGGGACAGGAGGCGGCAGCCCTTCGGGCGGAAGCTCATCCAGCGGCTCATCGGGGGGGGCTTCATCGTCCAGCGGTAGTTCGTCCGGGGGCAGCTCGTCAGGCGGCAGCTCTTCTGGAGGAAGCTCCTCGGGCGGTTCATCCTCCAGCAGCAGTTCCTCAGGTGGAAGCTCGTCCGGGGGTAGCTCCAGTGGAGGGGGTCCTCCACCTAACACTGGCAATGGAAACGTCTATTGGGCAGAGCAATTTACCGGGGTCATCTGCACAGCGGCAAAGAGCCAGCAGAACGGTACGTGCAACGTTATTGCTACTGGGCAGGTTGGCGCAACATCAATTGCTATAGATTCTACTAACGTTTTCTGGACAGATGCTCACTCAGTATGCTGGGCACCGAAGACGCAAAAAAATGGTGGCTGCACTAATACCATAATGGCTAATGGCAGTCCCGTATCCTATCAGGCGCCAGCAGAAATCGCGATAAGTACCGATGATGTCCATTTTACATTTGCAGATAGCGGAACAGGCAACGTTTATATTTGTTCGAATCCCGCCAACGGCGCTGTCACTTGCACATCGTATGGTTCCTTTACGGACCCACGCAGCACGGTTGCGGATAGCAATTATGTCTATATAGACAATACGGGTGCTGGCAGTGTATTGAGTTGCCCGATATTGCCAGGAACGTGTACGACACTGCAGACCAATCCATTAGCCTCTGGCGCGCCAACTGATGATGGCATGGCGCTTGACACCAGTTCTGTCTATTACGCTGTTTATATCAACGCCTCACTAGGTAATATTTGCGAAGTGCTCAAGACAGGTTCGGGACAGTTGTGCTCGACCGCGATCGCGACATCTCAAGGCGGGCCGGTTCGTGTCGCCGTTGATTCTGCGAATATCTACTGGTCTGATGACGGGGACGGCCAAATCTGTACTGCCCCAAAGACACAAATTAACGGCGGCTGCACAACAGTCATCGCTAGTAACCAGTCCTCCCCTTACGGGATTGCGATCGATTCGAGTTATATTTATTGGATAAATTCAGGCAATGGGCAAGTGTGTTGGGCACTGAAGAACGTGAATCAAGGCTCGTGCAACATAATTGCTACAGACCCACCGGCCGGTTCAATAGCCATTGCTGTCGATCCATGAAGCGCAATTGATTTGACCTTGGAGACAAGGGTATGCAGCCTCCCGTCAAATCCGCCGTGCACGGGGGCGTTGCGCTTGCCGGATTGGCCGCATTTCTGCTCGGTATCTGGATCCTCTGGTATTTCAGACCCTTCGCGAATTCGATACATGCCTGCCTGTTCCTGATTGCGCTGGTCGCGATTGCAGTCAGTACGGCGGATCTGTTCTGGCAAAAGGTGTACCGGCGGGCCAGCACCGGGCTGGATGGCTCCCGGCGGGAGTATTCGTTTAGCCGCACCGGCACCAAGCTGCTCGGCCTCCTCGGCAGCTTCGGGTTCATCAGTCTGTTGTACTGGCTGTTCCCCGAGTACCACGGCGGCTTCTACCGCCATTACTACGCGATGCTCGAAATCCTGCTGCCCGTATGGCTGCTGGCGGCGGTGCCGTACTTCTATTTTCTCGACAGTCGGATGGCATCGCCCCGCGACGGCTATTGGCAGCTCGGCCGGCTGCTGCTGTGCCGCTGGGCGGACGTGGATTACACGCTGCTGCGCCAGCACCTGCTCGGCTGGCTCATCAAGGGCTTCTTTCTGCCGCTCATGTTTGTCTACATGAGCAATGATCTCGGGGGTATCGAGGCCTTCCGCTTCAGCGGCCTGGATTCCTTCAAGAGCTTCTACGACTTCGGCTACAGCTTCATTTTCTTCACGGATGTCACGCTGGCCACGATGGGCTACATCGTCACGCTGCGCCTCACCGACACGCACATCCGCTCTCCGGAACCCACGCTGCTCGGCTGGGCCGCGGCACTGGTGTGCTATGAACCGTTCTGGTCACTCATTGGCGGCCATTATCTCGCCTATGACACTGGCCGTCCCTGGGGCGTGTGGCTGTGGGGCCATCCGGTTGTGTACGTGCTGTGGGGCTCAGCGATCCTGCTGCTGCTCGCGTGCTATGTCTCGGCCACCATTACCTTCGGCTGCCGCTTCTCTAACATTACCCATCGCGGCATCCTCACCAACGGGCCGTATCGTTTCACCAAGCACCCGGCCTATGTTGCAAAAAACCTGTCGTGGTGGCTGATCTCGGTGCCGTTCGTGGCGCAAGGCACCGTCGGGGAGACGCTGCGCAACTGCCTGCTGCTGTTGGGTGTCAACGGCATTTATTATCTGCGAGCCAAGACCGAAGAGTGGCATCTGTCGCGCGACCCGGTCTATGTCCAATACGCGCAGTGGATCAACGAACACGGCCTGTTCAGCCGCATGGCCCGGCTCAAGCCTCTGCGCTTCCTGGCCTACCGGGTGCCGGCAGAAGTCGCCTGCAAAATCCAGTAACCAGTGCTGCATACAAACAATGAGGCACGAGATGTTGCGTTTCAGGTTCAGATGCACAGATGTGCGGTTCGATCATTAACCGGATAAAGCGCAATGGACAATTCCATACAGCGGGAGAAAGCTATCATGAAGAGTCTACTTGGTCATCTTGCGGTGCTTTCATTTATCGTACTGTTGGCGGCTTGCGGCGGCGGTGGCTCCGGCAGCTATGGCGATTCGGGCAGTAGCAGTTCCGGCGGAAGTGGCTCAGGTGGTTCTAGCAGCGGCAATGGCAGCAGCAGTGGTGGCAGCAGCAGCGGCGGCGGGAATATCAATTTCAGCGTCTGGGTTTCCAACGGTAATAATAACAGCGTGACCGAGATTACCCCTGCCGCCATTTCCGCCGGCTCCTGCAGCACATCAACCTGCATCGTTTTCACGGGCGGTGGAATGAATGGGGCGGGTCCATTGACGGTGGATGTGCACGGGGATGTCTGGGTTGCCAATGAACCTGTTGGCGCTTCCTCGGGGTCTGCTCCTTACAGCGTAACAGAAATCACCGCCGAGGCGGTCGCGGCTGGAGCGTGTTCTTCGGCCAGCTGCCTGAATTATACGGGGGGCGGAATATTTGCGATTAAAGACATCACCGCGGACGTGAACGGGAATATCTGGGTTGCGGATAGCTGCGCGCCGACAACCAACTTTGCTGCGGCACCATGTGGGCACGGTAACGGTGGGATTACTGAAATAAAGCCTGGCGCGGCCCAGGATTGCTCATCAGGGTGTATCTATTTCCTGATACCGCAGAATAGTAATAATGATGGAGTTCCACAACTTTTCCCTCAGGGCGTGACGACTGATGGGCAAGGCAACGTATGGTTTACCAATAATGGCTGTGTCGTCAGCAACTGCCCGGTGAATACAGGCAGTCTCGTGGAAATACCCTTGAGCAGCGTACAAGCTGGATCCTGTTCCGGCTGCGTCCTTTACTCAAATGGAAACATTGCCGATCCCAGAGAAGTGGCGGTAGATATGGTTGGCAATGCATGGGTGGCAAACAGTTGCGGACCCGCAAATTGTTTCGATTATTCTGGTGGTAGTGTGACGGAAATCGAAAAAGGAGCCTCACCGGACTGCTCATCAGGCTGCGTAGATTATACAGGCGGAGACGTGTCTCAACCTGAAACGGTTGCTGTGGATAACAGCGGAAATATATGGGTGTCCGATCCAGCGCTTCCGGGGCTGACCGAGATTACATCAGCCGCGGCTACCGCGGGAACGTGCAGTGTTTCATCGTGCGTCAATTTTAATACAGGCGGTATTACCGTGGATACGAGAGCAATGGCAATTGATCCAAACGGGGATATCTGGCTCACGAGGTCAACTGATGGAACTGTTCTGGAAGTTGCGTCCGGCGCACCTGTGGATTGTTCATCCGGTTGTATAAGGATATCCCTGCCACAATCGGTACAGCTAAACGCTGAAGATGTTGCAATCATGCCCTGAAAGAGGGTATTGGGATCGGTGCAAACGCAATAAAAATGCAGCCATGTGAAATCTGCTCTGTCATTTTGCGGTGTTGTTAACCTGTAGCTAACCTATTGCCGTGAGTCCGGATTATCCATCTCCTGGAATTTTGTATGCACCAGACATGAAACAAAAAAAGCCAGGGGAAACTGAGGCTTTTTTCGAATGGTGGGCGGTACTGGGATCGAACCAGTGACCCCTGCCGTGTGAAAGCAGTGCTCTACCGCTGAGCTAACCGCCCATTCTGGGAGCGCGAATTTTACGGGCCAAGGGGCGAATGGTCAACAAACCGGGGATTGTTTGGACATATCTATAGAATATGAGTCATGACTGCGCTCCCTATAGAAAATCTGCTGCCAGAAATTGCTAAAGCCCTGACAGAGAAACTAACTGCTGTGATCCAGGCGCCGCCGGGTGCGGGCAAGACCACACGCGTCCCGCTGGCGCTGCTGAATGCACCCTGGCTTGCGGGACGCAAGCTCATCATGCTGGAACCGCGGCGCCTAGCGGCACGTGCTGCGGCGCAGTACATGGCCAAGCTCCTTGGTGAGCGGGTGGGGGAGACGATCGGCTATCGGGTGCGCATGGATACGCGGGTCGGGCCCCGCACGTGCATCGAGGTCGTCACGGAAGGTGTGTTGACACGGATACTGCAATCCGATCCGGCACTCGACGATTACGGTCTGGTGATTTTCGACGAGTTCCACGAGCGCAGCTTGCATGCCGATCTGTCGCTGGCGCTGTGCCTACAAACCCGCCAGGTACTGCGGCCGGATCTGCACATTGCGGTCATGTCTGCGACGCTGGATACCGCACCCGTCGCGAAACTGATGGGTGATGCGCCTCTGCTCACCTCGGAAGGTAGCGGTTTTCCGGTGGACACACACTATCTGCCTATACCTGCACGCGAGCGAATCGAAGCGCAGGTGACGAACGTGTTGCGTCGCGTGCTGGCTGATGAAACCGGCAGTGTGCTGGTGTTTCTGCCCGGCGGCGGAGAAATCCGCCGTGTGGCGGCAATGCTGGAGGGGAATCTGCCGGAAAGCATAGACGTGATGCCCTTGTACGGCGATTTGTCCCAGTTGCAGCAAGACGCGGCTATTCTTCCCGCCATGCCGGGCCGTCGCAAAGTGGTGCTGGCGACGTCCATTGCCGAGACCAGCCTCACCATCGAAGGCGTGCGCGTGGTGGTGGATGCGGGCTTGATGCGAGTGCCCAGATTTGATCCGGTAAGCGGCATGACGCGACTGGTGACGGTGCGAGTGTCGCGCGCATCCGCCGATCAGCGGCGCGGACGTGCGGGCCGGCTGGAACCGGGTGTCTGCTATCGGCTATGGAGCGAAGGCGAACGGCTGGAAGCCCAGAGCACACCGGAGATATTGCAGGCAGATTTAGCGCCGCTGGCGTTGGAACTCGCCCAGTGGGGTGCCGGGGATGGTTCCGCGCTGGCGTGGCTGGATTCACCGCCTACCGCGGCACTGGCTCAGGCACGCGAATTGTTGCAACGGCTGGAAGCATTGGATGCAGCGGGACACATAACCGCGCACGGCGGACGTTTACTGGAGCTGCCACTGCATCCGCGTCTGGCCCATATGGTAATAAAAGGCGCGGAGCAGGAACGAGGTTGGATCGCGTGCCTGTTGGCGGCACTGATCAGCGAGCGGGATATTCTCCCTGTCGGCGAACAACAAGCCGATGTCAGTGTGCGCCTGCGCATGTTGGATGAACAAAATGTGGATTCGCGGCTGCGGCGGATTCTGGCTTTGGCAAAGGACATCTCTCGACAGGCTGGTGTCACAGCCAGCAATACTCACGATGCGCATCCGGCGGGTGTTTTGCTGGCGCTGGCGTATCCGGATCGGATCGCGAAACACCGCCCAGGGAATGCGCCGCGTTATCTATTGAGCAACGGCCGTGGTGCGTTTTTGCAGGAAGGTGATGCGTTGGGCGCGGCGGCATGGCTGGCAGTTGCTGAGCTGGATGGAAATCCGCGGGAGGCGCGTATTTATCTGGCTGCATCCGTAAGCGAAGCGGAGCTACGTGAATTGTTCGCAGCACAGGTGGAAACACGTGAACTCGTGGAGTGGGATGAGACCAGTGATGCTGTGGTAGCTGTATCAGAGCAATATTTTGGCAGCATCGTGCTAGAACAACGGCCACTTGCCAATCCCGATCCGCAACAAGTTACCGCACTGATGCTTGAAGCCATACGCAAGCACGGGCTGGACTATCTGCCATGGACACCGGCCATCAGGAATTGGCAGGCGAGGGTAAAGTTCTTGCGGCGTGTGGACGGTGAACAGTGGCCAGCAGTGGATGATGCAAGTCTATCCGCCACATTGGAGCATTGGCTAACGCCGTTCCTGCAAGGCCGCTCGCGTTTGAGCCATCTTGCTACTTTGCAGTTACAGCAGGCGCTCAACACCTTTCTGGATTACCGTCAACAGCGTTTGCTGGATGAATTGGCACCGACACATTTCATCGTGCCGACGGGTTCCCGTATTCCGATTGATTACGGCTCAGGCGAGACACCGGTGTTGGCGGTACGCTTGCAGGAGCTATTCGGTCTTGGTGAATCACCGGGCATTGCCCGTGGCCAAGTAAAATTGCTGTTGCATCTGTTATCGCCGGCGCACCGGTCGGTGCAGGTGACACAGGACCTGGTGGGTTTCTGGCATAGTAGTTATCAGGATGTACGAAAGGACATGAAGGGGCGTTATCCGAAACACTACTGGCCGGATGATCCGTTGCGAGCGGAACCTACGCGGCGCGTCAAGAAAAAGTAAGCGTAATGACGAACTGGTGCGTAAGCACACCCTACAAAATAAATGTAGGTTTGGCTGAGTGCAACGATGCCCGATATTCTGGCATTAAAGATGTTGGGGTACGCTTCGCTCACCGCCAATCTAGGTGATGCGTAGGAGCGGCTTGTTTGCAGAAATTCTGCGAGTTAATCTTCCTCGTAGATTTCCTTGAGTTTGCGCTTCAGACGCCGCTCGTTTAGATGATCTTCCAGGGTGCGCCATGCTTGGGACGCATTCTGCGGTTTCACCGGTTTTGGATTCCGCTTTCTGCCGGGCGCGCCCGGTTCATACACCTGATCGTTACCGGCGTCGTCGCTGTTGCGGAGAAATTCTTCAATACCGGATGGTTTGGGCATGCTTGTGGTTCTCTCGGCCAACATCAAGGGGATAGGGCGCGCTTTATACCCCGATATCGCAATCTTGTAAATCCCGGACGGGGGGCCTATCAAGGGCTTGGTGCGGAAATCGCTTGTGCCGGGTCCGGGTGGTGCTGCCGGGCAAAGAAGGTGTACATGGTGGGAACCACGAACAGCGTGAACATGGTACCCAGGGTCATGCCGCAGGCGATCACCAGACCGATATCGAAACGGCTGACAGCGCCGGCGCCGGAGGCCAGCAGCAGCGGTACCACGCCCAAGACCATGGCGGCGGTGGTCATGAGGATGGGGCGCAAACGCACTGCGGCGGCGTGTTCGATGGCCTCACGCTTGGTGCAGCCGGTTTGGATCTGCCACTTGTTCGCAAAGTCCACCATCAGGATGCCGTGCTTGGTGATCAAGCCAATCAGTGTCAGCAGTCCCACCTGTGTATATATATTGATGGTGGCCGCGCCCAAAAAGATAGGAATGAGTGCACCGCAAAACGCCAGCGGTACGCTGAATAAAATCACCAGCGGATCGCGCCAACTTTCGAACTGTGCCGCCAGTACCAGGAAAATCACGATAAGTGCAAAGAAAATCGCCAGCAGCAGTGTATTGCCTGATTGCACGAATTGGCGTGATTCGCCGGCATAGTTGATGAAATAGCCCTTGGGGAAAATTTGCTGCGCTTCATTCTTGAAGAAATCCAGTGCTTTCCCCAAGGAGACGCCCGGGATCGCCGAGATGGTGGCCGCATTCAACTGCTGGAACTGGTTCAATTGATCAGGCTGAATGCTGTTGCTGAGGTGTGCCACGGTGGAGAGTGGGATCATGGAGCCATCGCCGGTGCGCACATAATAGTTCATGAGTTCAGCGCCGTTGCGGCGGAACTGGTCGGCTACCTGCGGGATCACCTGGTAGCTGTAGCCCTGCAGGTTGAAGAAATTGAGGTAACCGCCACCCAGGAACGTGCTCAGTGATGAGCCCAGATCCTGCATGCTGATGCCGAGCTGCTGGGCTTTGTTGCGGTCTATATCTATGCTGAGCTGTGGGTTGTCGAATTTAAGATCGCTATCCACGTAATAGAACATACCGCTCTTGCGGGCCGCATCCATGAGTTTTTCCTGTACGGCATAGATATCCGAGTAGGGTGCGGTGGAGCTCACCACGAATTGCACCGGTAAACCAGAAGAGCCGGGCAGTGAGGGGAAATTGACCGCAAATCCACGCAAGCCCGCGATTTGGGTAAGCTTCTGCTGCACCTCTTTGGTCACTGCGAACTGGCTGACAGAACGCTCGTTCCAGGGTTTTAGAATCAGGAATGCGATGAGACTGTTGGTGCCGCCGCCAAAGCCGCCGCCGTTGATGAGCGCATAAGCGTCGCGCTGCGGAATGCCTTTGAAGATGTCTTCGACTTGCTGGCCGAATTTTTCCATATAGGCATGGGTGGCGTCCAACGGGCCAGTGGTCTGGACGAAAACGAAACCCTGGTCTTCGGTCGGCGCGAGTTCGCTGGGTGACATGGCATAGAATGCCACAACGTTCAAAATGACTACGATGGCCACAACGACTGTCACCGGTCGCCAGTTGAGGGCATTGTGGAGCCAATGCTGGTAGCGTTCCTTGAGTGTGTCGAATTGGTGATTGAGCCAGGTTTCAAGCCGGTTGGTTTTACCAGTAGGCGCCAGGAATTTCGAGCACATCATCGGTGAGAGGGTGAGCGCGATAATTCCGGAGAGGATCACCGCGGCCGCCAGGGTGAAGGCAAATTCCTGGAACAATGAACCGGTCAGGCCGCCGATGAAGCCGATGGGCGCGAATACCGCCGCAAGCGTGATGGTCATGGCGATAACAGGCGTGGCGATCTCACGTGCACCGATGAGCGCCGCCTGGAATGGAGTCTTGCCTAACTCAATGTGACGGTGCGTATTTTCCACCACTACGATGGCATCATCCACGACCAGGCCAATGGCCAGCACCATGGCGAGCAGCGTCAGCAAGTTGAGTGAGTACCCCAGGAGCAGCATGAAGAAACACACGCCGATGAGTGACAGCGGAATCGTGATCACCGGGATGATCACCGGCCGCATTGCACCCAGGAACAGGAAAATCACCACGATCACGATCAAGGCTGCTTCCACGATGGTCTTGATGACTTCGTAGATTGAGGCACTGATGAATTGGGTGGCGTCATAGACTACTTTTGTGTGCATCGAGGGCGGCAACTGCGGCTCGATGTCCGCCAGCTGCTGGCGGATCAGCTTCACTGTCGTCAGCGGATTGGCGTCCGGCGTGGGGTTGATGGCCATGAACACGGATGGAATACCACTGAAATTCACTGACAGATCCCGTACCTGCGAGCCGAGTTCCACCTGGGCCACATCCTTGATGCGTACCAAGTTGCCGTTCTGGCTACGCAACACGATGTCTGCGAACCCCTTGGAATTTTGCAGATCGGTGGTAGTGGCGATATTCATGGACACCAGGCTGCCGCGGGTGGCGCCTGGCGCCGATAGATAATTGTTCTGCAAAAGCGCATTGGCTACATCGCTGGCGGTGACGCCGTAGGCAGCCATCTTCTTAGGATCCAGCCAGATGCGCATGGCGTAAGGGAAACCGAAAACTTGCGCCGACGCGACACCATCCAAGGTCTGCACCTTGGGTTGCACGACTCGCGTGATGTAATCAGTGATCTGGCCCAGCGACATCTGGTCCGAGTAGAAACTGATGAACATGATGGCGGTATTGCGCACGTCCGATGACTGAATCACCGGCGCCTGCGATTGCGGCGGCAACACGTTTTTCACCTGGTCCACTTTGGACATGATGTCAGTCAGCGCTTTGTGGATGTCGTAATTGAGCTTGAGATACACCGTAATGGTGCTCATGCCCTGGGTGCTGGAGGAGGTAATGTAATCAATGCCCTCGGCGCCAGCTACAGACTGCTGGATCGGTTGGGTGATGAAGCCCTGGATTACATTGGCACTAGCGCCGGGGTAGGCGGTGGTGATGCTGACTTGGCCAGTCTCAATTTGTGGATACTGGCGCAGTTCCATCTTGTTGACGGAATTCAGCCCCAACAGCAGGATGATCAGGCTGATGACCGTCGCCAGCACCGGGCGGCGGATGAAGATATCGGTAAAATTCATGGGCAGTGTCTCCGGTGCTCAGTCCAGCTTCACACTGTTGTTGATTTCCACCTGCATGTCGTTCTGCAGTTTCTGCTGTCCAGCTGTCACCACGACGTCACCTGCCTGTAGACCCTTGGTGACGGCCACGCGGCCATCGCGTTCCTGGCCGGTGGTTACGAATTGCTGGCTAACCTTGAGCACTGGCTTGCCGTCGGTGTCCTTGCCGTTTTGTTTGACGATGAACACAGAGCTGCCGTACAGCGAGTAGTCCACGGCACTGGTGGGCACGGTGACCACGGTTTGCGGCTTGCCGGCGTACACTTTCACGTTGGCGAACATGCCTGAGCGCAGCAGGTGTTCGGGATTGTGGATGGTGGCCTGCAGGGTCACGTTGTGCGTATTAGGATCCACGGCGGAATTAATGGCGGTTAGCTCGCCACTGAAAACCTTGCCAGGATAGGCGTCCACAGTGACTTCCACATGCTGGCCATTGGATAGCGTCGCCAGGTTCTGCTCTGGCAGTCCGAATTGAACGTACAAAATACCCAACGATTGCAGGCTGGCGATCGCGGTGCCGACCGGTAGATACTGGCCGATATTGACATTGCGGATGCCGATTTGTCCCGAGAACGGCGCGCGGATTGCGAGTTTCGCGATCGCAGTCTGATCATTTTCCAAATTTGACTGGGCCTGCTTGAGGTCATTCTTCGCCGTATCCAGATCCGATTTTGCGATCAAATGTTGCTTGATAAGTGCCTGGGAACGATCTAAGTTCACCTGGGCGAGATGCAATTCGGCTTGAAAACCGATCAACTGGGCGCGCTGGCTGCTGTCATCCAATTGCACCAGTAACTGGCCCTTCTTTACTTCGGTGCCGGATTGGAAATAAATACCGGTGACATTGCCTACGAGCTGATTGCTTACATCCACACCCTGCACTGGTGTGAGATTACCGACTGAACTGAAATACGGCGCCCAGCTCTCTTGTTGCGCAGGTGCGTCGGAAACAACTACTTCTTGTTTCATGTGGGAGAATTTTTTGATGGCTGCGTAAACTTTCAGACCCCAGATGCCATAGATGATCACCATGATGCCGAGCATGATGGCGACGGTGATAACGATGCGTTTGGCCATGAGGGTGTCCTTGGTTCAGGAATGAGTGATGCCAGAACTTTGTCGAGCGTTCCGGATTGTTGATTCTGAATGGTGTAGTACGGCAGTTTGAACGCCCGTGATAAGCTTGTTGCGATGGGCGCGTAGATAATCCCGTGCGGCGGTCATGACAGTCAGCCCAAAA
>JBOIBD010000003.1:0-36979 GCA_050739415.1 Gammaproteobacteria bacterium
GGGACACTGGTCGAGCTGGTACAACCAGCCTACCGGGCAGTTTTACCATGTGGCTACAGATGACCGCTTTCCATACCGCATCTATAGTGGTCAGCAGGACAGCGGCACGGTCGAGACGAAAAGCCGCGGCGACTACGGCGACATCACATTCCGTGACTGGCATCCGGTCGGCGGTGATGAACGCAGCTATGCCGTGCCGGATAGCGGTGACCCGAACATCGTGTACGTGGGCGGACTGGGCGGTCATGTGTCGCGCTTCGATGCCCGTACCACCAACGTGCAGAACATTTCCGCTACGCCCATTTCGCACTATGGTGCACGGCCGACAAAAACGAAGTACCGCTATAACTGGTTTTATCCGGTGGTGGCGGACCCGCTCGCAGCCTACACAATCTATCTGGGTTCCCAGGTGCTGTTCAAAACCAGTGACGAAGGCCTACACTGGAGCATCATCAGCCCCGATTTGAGTGGGACCGATTCCAAAACCGCAAAAAACTGCAACAGCAACAACATCTCGCTTGAAGAAGCGCGCGCCTGCGGTTATGGCGAGATATTTGCCATCGCGCCTTCGCCTGTGAAAAGCGGCGAAATCTGGGCAGGCACGGATGATGGCCTGATTCACTTGACCCGCGACAGTGGACAGCACTGGCAGAACGTCACTCCAGCCAGTTTGCCGTTATGGGGACGCGTTAATCAGATTGATGCATCGCCTACAGATCCGGCCACCGCGTATGCTGCCGTGGACCTGCATCGCGCGGATAATACTGGGGCTTATATCTATCGCACCCACGATTACGGCCATAACTGGACAAAAATCACGGGCGGCATTCCAGCCGGTCAATATGTATACGTGGTGCGACAGGATCTGAAGAATCCGAAGCTGCTGTACGCCGGTACCAACGCCGGCGTGTACGTGTCTTTCAACGACGGCGGCGACTGGCAGCCACTGCAACTGAATCTGCCCAGTGTGCGGGTGCGGGATCTGACCGTGCACGGTGACGATCTCGTCATCGCCACCCAGGGCCGTGCATTGTGGGCACTGGATGATGTATCACCGCTGCGCCAGGCCAGTGTATCGGTAATGGATCAAACGGCGTATCTGTTTAAACCAGCTAGCGCCATGCGTGTACGCAATAACAACAACAAAGACACGCCGCTACCGCCGGAAATCCCCGCCGGCCAGAACCCACCTGCCGGTGCGGTACTGGATTACTGGCTCGGTCAGAAAACCAAAGGCCCGGTGACGTTGGCCGTCTACGACGATAAGGGTGCGCTGGTGCGCGAATATGCCAGCGATACCACACCACCTAAGCTCAAGACGGAGCCACAGTATTTTGAAAATGGCTGGCTCACATCGTCGAAGATGCTTTCGGGGAAACCTGGCGAACATCGATTTATCTGGGATCTACGTTATGCGCGCCCATCCTCACTCATGTACAGCTATTCCATTGCCGCTGTTTATGATGAGGGCACGCCTGTCATTCCGCGTGGTCCACTGGTACTGCCGGGAAATTACACTGTGACACTGACAGTGGATGGTCGTAGCATCAGCCAGCCTCTTGCGGTGATACTGGATCCGCGGGTGCACGCGGCCGCCGGCGCTTTGGAAAAACAACTGGATTTTGCTTTGCAGATTGGCAAAGTCATGAACGTTACCGCCGGTGCGTACGCAAATCTGGGACAGTTGCATACACAGCTGCTGGTGTTACGCCAACAGTTGGCAGGTAAGTCGCAGCAGAAAGGGTTGTTGACGTCTGTCAACAAGCTGAATCAGCAAGTTGAGTTATTACGGAGTAAAGCCAGTCATGGCAAGAGTTTCGCGGCCATCAACGGTACATTGACCGACCTCGCCACGCAGGTGAACGACGGCGACCGCGCGCCGCCGGCCGCCTATCGCGTCGCCTTCAAACGTTATGCGCAGTACGCTGATTCTGCCATATCGGATTGGAAGCTGCTACAGTCGCGCGAAATTCCGACTCTAAACGCGCAGCTTGTACGGCACGGTATGGCGTCACTTAAAATATAAGAAACTTGATTATTGCGTGATAATGCAAAACAAACGCCCGGTCAAAACCGGGCGTTTGCGTGTACGAGGAATGAAACCAGGCAGTTTCAGTTCGTGCCCGCTACTTTCTTGAGACAGGTAAGGATCTCGTTGCTCATTGTCATCATCGCTTCGAGACTCTTGGGTGGCTTCATCACGTTCGGGCAGCCTGCTTTCTTGGCGTAGGGCTGGAACGCCGCTGAAGCTACCATGGTGCGGGCTGCATCAACCCAATTCTCCAACGCAGGTATGGAGTTGCGATACTTGGTGTCAGCCGCACTTACCTGTTTGGGTTGATCCTTGATCTCCTGGTTGTACTTGGTGGCGCGTGCAATAAAATCCGCTTGCCGCTTTTGAAGTATTGGCGGCTGGGTCTTTGCCTGATCGATGTCGCTTTGGATTTGATCATGTTGCGCTTTGCAGGCATTGTACTGGTCGGGTGAAAGTCGTTTAGATGTGCTCTGGCAATTGGACTTGTAGGCATCCGTTTCCTGTTTGATGGAGTCCTCTTTGGTTTTCAAAGCGCCGATATCAGCCTGCAGTTTCTGCTGCTCGGCGACGATTTGCTTGCCTTCCGCGGCCAGCGCATTATTCTTCTCGACGGCAGCATCCCGCGCAGATTTGGCGGAGTTCACCGCGGTGGTGACAGATTCGCCCTGGCTAATGAGATTAACGACTGACTCAGCGCCCCAGGCGGTGGTCAGCACGCCGGCTAGCCCAAGTGTGAGTGCAAGTGCGGCTATGCGAACTGTGGTCTTCATGTAAACCTCTTTAATAGTGGGTCTGGTAAAGGAATCCGGACAGCTAATTGTATGAGCAACGCCCGCTGGCGCCAAGTTCCTGACAGCCAACCGGCTCAATCTGCGGGCTGCCAGTCGCGCCTTTGGTGCCGCGTTGCATTCCTGCCTCAAGCCGTGAGCAAGCGCCCTATGTGATAGGTAACGCGGGAAGGCTGGTTGTGGTTGTCAAGCGGACTGTAGCGGCGGTTTTTGGGGCCTGGCCCCAGGCGGTAAACGGAGTTGGCTGTCCTTGAGCCAGTCAAGTCAGGCAGTTCTTGAACTGCCTTCTCCCCTCCGGAGGAAGGTGGGGAGAAGGGGTAATCAGAGAATTGCCGCGTAATCATCCTGAATGCGCGCGAGATCCAGCTTGTTTAGAAAATTCGAATAGCACATCCACGCCGTGATGCCGTTGAGGTCCGCGATCTGCGGTGGCAGAAAACGTGGCGGCACGATGATGCCCTCGTCCACAAACTGCGCCAGAGTGCGCACGTCTTCGAGTGTAGTCTTGCCGCAGAACAGCATGGGGATACGATGCAGCATGCCTTTCTTGACCGCGAGTCGGATGTAGTTGTAAATCATGATGAAGCCCTTGCTGTAGGACAGGTCCTTGGTGAAGGGCTGACCGGTCGGTGTGCTACCGCGAAAGATGCGTGAAGCATTCGCGAAGCTTTCACTCTCGCCGATGTTTTGGTCCAGATAAAACCGGTACACATCCAGGAAATTCCCACCCTGTTCGGCCATGCGGACTGCGAGAATCCTGTTCGCGAGGCGTTTCAGGCGGCTCGGGTAAGACGCGAAGGTGATGATCTCCATGAGCACGGCGAGCCCTTCCTGGGTGATGGTGGAAGATGGCGGACCCTTGGAGAGGAAGGTGCATACCGGCTGGTTGCTGCCGTTGAGTGTGGTACCCAGATGCACCCAGCCTTCATGGACTTCCAGAAGGCGCAGATCGCGTTCGTTGAATCTGGCGTTAGTACGCAGCTTGATGTAATCCGCGCCGGCAGCGGCATCCGCCTCGATACCATCCGACAACTTGACCCGCATAATACCTTCCGCTTCCTTGAAAGACTGGTTAATGCGTTTTTGCAGGATCTTGACTGCATCCTCAGCTGATAGATTTTTCTCCGGGGCCCTCAGCAATTCGCTCTGGTCAATGTTGGAGATGGCGTCGCCCAGCAGTTTGCCGAGATCGGCGAGCGTAGGACCGCCTTCGTGAAAGGCATCGCTGGCTGAACCGTACAGCTCCTGGGAAATGAGCGCGAAGTCCGATGTGCCGCGCGCTTCCAGCATGCGCACCACCTGGATATATTCGCGGCACATGCGCCGCATGATGCTGCCAAGCGGGTTGTATTGACCGAGCTCACCGAGGATGTCCTGTTCGATCTGGTGGAATTCCTGACGTTTTTGGTCTGCTTCAAAACCGAGCGGCAGAGCATCGTAATAAGTGCAATCAATCCTGGGCAATTCCCTTGCGCCATTCTTGAAGAATTCTTCCTGAATACCGTTATCCCATTTGATGTGATCGAGGATGCGGATGGGTCTCTGCGCGGCCACAAGTCGGTCGGACAGCGTTCGCAGCACCTGTGTGTAATTGCTACCGATTGCGTTGGCAACCATTGCCGCGCTTCAGCCGCTTTTGTCGCGCGCCAGCTTGCGAACTTCCTGCATGGCTACAGACAGACTGGGGAAATCCGCGATGTTGGCGGTCTTCATGTCGGCGAGCATACGTTGTGCGTGCTGGATACGGGTGCGGTGTTCCGTGAACCAGGCATCCATATGGTCCATGGCGGCACGCGAGTCTTTGGTTTTGGACAGCACCTGAGCTGTAAGCGTGCGCTGTTGTGCATAGAGGTCTTCGCGCAAAGTGGCGCGAGCCTCTGCCTGCCAATGGCCTTCCACCGCCAGGGTTTCGATCTGTCCACGCAGCCAGTCCAGTCCCAGTTCGCGGCCGATATGGAAATAGATTCGTGCCACCACGTCCACCGGAAGTTTGGTATCCCTGGCGACATCCACCAGATCCAGTGCCGCATACAGTGATGACAACGCGGCAATGCGTTGGGCCAGAGCTTCCGGCACACCTACGTCGCGGTACTGTTGCTGCATGCGGTGGTAGATATCCAGCTGTGCTTCACCAAGCACCGCCGCCATGTGCGTATTGAGTGCTTCGATACCGGGGCGATACAAAGGCACCACGGCGGCGATATCGAGTTGGCCGTGCAGGTGATCCAGCAACCAGCGGGTGGCATGCCGCAATAGTCGTCCGCTTTGCATCGTCATTGAGATCTGCACGTTGGCCGGGACTCGGTTATCCAATGCCTCAATGGCCGACCAGGTTGAGACCATGTCGAAACTTTCACGTGCAATGGTGTAAGCACGTGCCACCGAAGCCACACCCACACCGCTTTCCTCCTGCATACGCTGCGCGAAGGTTGGACCCATGCGGTTCACCATGCTGTTGGTGATGGCCGTGCAGACGATTTCGCGGCGCAGCCGATGTTTGGACATCGCCTCACGGTACTTCTTGCGTAGCGGCGTGGGGAAATAGCTTTCTAGCTCGTTCGCGAGATAAGGATCCTCGGCCACGTCGGAACCCAGGAGCGCGTTGTAGATGGCGATCTTGCTGTAGGCCAACAGCACGGCTAGCTCTGGGCGTGTGAGACCGCGCTTTGCGGTGCGCCTGTCCTTCAGCTCCTCATCATTGGGCAAGAATTCGATCGTGCGGTTGAGCAGCCCACTGCGTTCCAGGCTGGATATCAAGTAGGCGTGTTCACTGATACGCGCCGCCGCTTGGGACTCGGCAATGGACAGGGCCTGGGACTGCATGTAGTTGTCGCGCAACACCAGCGTGCCCACCTCGTCTGTCATCGAGGCCAACAACGTATTACGCTGATTTACAGTGATACGTTTTTCGGCGGCCACCACGTTGAGGAGGATCTTGATGTTCACCTCATGGTCGGATGTATCCACACCGGCGGAGTTGTCTATGAAGTCGGTGTTGAGCCGGCCGCCGTTCAATGCGTATTCAACCCGGCCCAACTGGGTGAAGCCGAGATTGCCGCCCTCGCCCACCACTTTGCAGCGCAAGTCGCGACCATCCACGCGCAGCGCGTCGTTGTTACGGTCTCCGACCTCGGCGTTGTTCTGGTGACTGGCTTTCACGTAAGTACCAATGCCTCCGTTCCACAACAGATCTACCGGCGCCTTGAGGATGGCGCGCATGAGTTCCGCAGGCGTAACTTGGTTGGCTTCCATACCAAGTGCGGCGCGCGCTTCGGCGGGTAGCTTGATGACTTTCACGGAGCGTGGAAATACTCCGCCGCCTTTGGAAATTAGTTTGTTGTCATAATCCGCCCAGGATGAACGTGGCAAATTGAACATCCGCTCGCGTTCCTTGAAACTGGACTCAGCGTCAGGATTCGGGTCGAGAAAGATGTGGCGGTGATCAAATGCAGCGATGAGTTTGATATGAGGCGACTGCAACATACCGTTGCCGAACACATCGCCGGACATGTCGCCGATCCCCACCACGCTGAAGGCCGTGGTCTGGGCGTCAATGCCCATCTCGCGGAAATGCCGCTTGACCGATTCCCACGCGCCCTTGGCGGTGATACCCATCTTCTTGTGGTCATAACCGGCGGAGCCGCCCGATGCGAACGCGTCCCCGAGCCAGTAACTGTATTCGGCGGAAATGCCGTTGGCGATGTCGGAGAAACTCGCAGTGCCTTTGTCGGCCGCCACTACCAGATACGGATCGTCTTCATCGTGTCGTACCACCTGCGGCGGCGGTACAATTTTATGGTTTACGATGTTGTCGGTAAGATCCAGCATGCCGCGCATGAAAGTCTGGTAGCAATACACCACTTCCTTCATGAGTTCTTCACGAATCTCGGGGTGCTGCGGCTTCTTCACATAAAAACCACCTTTCGAGCCCACCGGTACAATCACGGTATTTTTCACCTGCTGGGCCTTCATTAGCCCCAGTACTTCTGTGCGGAAATCCTCGCGCCGGTCGGACCAGCGGATGCCGCCACGTGCGACCTTGCCCCCGCGCAGGTGCACGGCCTCGACGCGCGGCGAATAAACCCAGATCTCGTACATGGGTTTCGGCAGCGGCAGTTCCGGAAGTTGTGAGGGATCGAACTTGAATGAGACATACGACTTGTGTTCACCCCGTTCGACAGTCTGGAAAAAATTCGTACGTATGGTTGCGCGCACTACATTGAAAAAACTGCGCAGGATGCGGTCGTCATCTAGGCTGGAAACCGATTCCAGTGCTGTGTCTATTTCCGCGACATAACGTGCACTCAAGGCCTCGCGATCCTTGGCGCCTTTGGGATCGTGTCGCGCTTCGAAGTATTTCACCAGCAGTGTCGCAATCTGTGGATTGCCGGATAGTGTGCGTTCCATATACGCCGGGCTGAACGACAGGTTGGTCTGCAACAAATATTTGCAATACGCACGCAGTAGCATGGCCTGCCGCCAGTTGAGGCCGGCGCCAAGAATCAATCGATTGAATCCGTCACTTTCAGCATCGCCACGCCACACACGTGCGAACTGTTCCTGGAAATTTTCCTTGATAATCTCCACATCCTGTTCGCCCGGATAAATCAGCTCGAAATCCTGGATCCAGTAAATGGATTCGTCTGAAAGCCCGATTTTGTAGGGGCGCTCACCCATTACGCGTACGCCCATATGCTCCAGTATCGGTAGTGCGTCGGATATGGATATTTCCTGCTCACGGTGGAAAATCTTGAAGCGTAGATAGTCGCCCGGTGTGTGTTTCGGTCGGTACAGGCTCATACGCAGGCTGTCCGCGCCATTGAGCGCATCCACATGTTCGATATCGAATACTGCCGATTTTGCCTTGATATCTTCCTGGTAAGCAGCTGGGAAGCACCCACCATAGCGGCTGAATAATTTTAGCCCGCGTTCCTCGCCGAATCTTTCGATAAGAGCGTCCTCGAGTTCATCCTGCCAGGAACGCACCGACAGGGTGATCTCCTGTTCCAGTGCGGCCCGATCGTATTTGGGAAGTTTCCACGGCGTGGTGTGCACGATGATATGAATGCGTGCGAGCGCAGATTCTGACAGGAATATATCGTGCTCCGCGCTCTTGCCATTGAGTGCGCCTAGAAGGATGTTCTGGATTTTGGTACGCACCTGACTGTTGTAACGGTCGCGCGGCAAATACACGAGGCAGGAGAAAAAACGGCCGAAGCTGTCGCGCCGAATAGACAGCTTCACCCGCTGGCGCTCCTGCAACTGCAATACACCCATGGCAATGGCGAACAGTTCGTCGGTGGTACTCTGGAACAGCTCGTCCCGGGGTAGGGTTTCGAGAATGTGTATCAGAGCCTTGAGGTCATGACTACCAGCGGGCATTTCCGAACGGCGTATAACTTCCGCGGTTTTTTGCCGTAGCACGGGGATCTCGCGTGGGGTGCGGCTGTAGGCAGTGGAGGTGAAAAGTCCCAGGAAGCGCCATTCACCGTTGACGTTGCCCTCACTGTCGTAACGTTTCACGCCGACGTAATCCAAATAGCCAGGCCGGTGCACCGTGGCCATGGAGTTTGCTTTGGTGACAATCATGAATTCCCGGGCGCGCGCGCGTTTGCGCACATCCTGTGGTAGCACCAGAAAACTCGAGGAAATCTTCGCGCTGCTGTCACGCAGAATACCGAGGCCGGAATCCGGCACGATCCGGAGCAGGTCCTCGCCTTTTTCCTCGACAAGGTCGTATTCCCGAAAACCCAGGAAAGTGAAGTGGTTGTTGGCTAACCATTCGAGGAAACGCTGGCCCTCATCGACCTGTGCGTCTCCTAGGAAACCGCGATATTTATCCACCGCGGCACAAACCGCTCCCACCTTGTCGCGGATGGTGTGCCAGTCGTCCACCGTAGCGCGCACGTCGCGCATGGCGGATTGCAACTCGCTTTCCAGCTTTTTGAGTGTAGCTGTGTCGCTCTGGTGGTCTACCTCGAGATAAATCCAGGATTCCACCAGTCCACTCTGGTGTACCTCACCCGCAGCGTCCAAGCGCGTGATAACGCCTTGCTTGTCGCGATCCAGATACAGGATGGGATGCACCGTTAGATGCACGCCGATGCTGTTGCGGGTAAGCGTCATGATAGTGGTATCCACCAAAAACGGCATGTCGCCGTTCACCATCTCGATGATGGTATGTGGACTCTTCCAACCATCTTTTTTCACATTCGGGTTGTAAACGCGGACCAGGGTTTCGCCCGCGGGACGCTTCAGCCCGAATTCCCAATGACTGAGAGCAGCACCGAACAGATATTGTGGCGTGTGCTGCTGTAGATCTTCCTCAGCGATGTCGTCGTAATACTGTTGCAGAAAATTTTCAAAGGCAGGTGTGGAATCGTGCTTTTTACCGAGGGCGATGACTTTTTCGAGATGCTTGTTCTTGGAATCAGCGCTACGTTGCGGCATGGCAAAGACGGCCTTGCAGAGTGTGAATTGAGGCTTATATTTTAACGCTTTTCCGCCAGAGTTTGCCCGGTATTACGATTACCGGAAAGCAAAACGGCAGCCTGTGCTGCCGCTTAGCATGTGTTAGCCGGAGTAGTTTTATTGAGCTTTCTGCAAGTCGGTAATGACCACCGCCAACCAGCGACAGGCAGTACCGCCGGTGACACAGCGGTGGTCGAAGGTAACTGATAGTGGGATGCGCTTGTGTACTTCGATGCCGCCCATGACCGGCACCACGTCATAGCGCAAGCCGCCGGTACCGAGGATCGCCACCTGCGGTGGCACCACCACCGGCGTGGCGTACCGGCCAGCCATCATGCCGAAATTTGATAGCGTGATGGTCGGATTTTTCATATCTGCCGGCGCCACCGTACGATTTCGGGTCGCCTGCTTGATGTGATTTAGATCGTCGCGCAATTGTTTTGGATTCTTGCGGCCCACGTCGCGCAGCACTGGCACGATTAATCCATCCGGCGTGTCCACCGCCATGGCGAGATCCACATGTTGATGAAGAGTGCGTTCTAATTTCTCGCCATCGTACCAAGCGTTCAGTTCCGCTTCCGCACGGCAGCCAGCCAAAATGGCACGGACGATGCGCACTGTGATGTCCTGACCCGGCGCCCAGTTGTGGATGTCGGCATCGTCGAACAGCGTGCAGGCGGCGACCTGCGAACGCGACTGGCTCATGCTGGCATGCATAGCGCGACGCGGTCCCCGCAGCGGTTCCGCCACGCCGTAATTGATGTCAGTACGCGGTGGCGGCAGGTCCCATCGCGACGTGGAGACACGCGCCACGGAGTCGGATGGTTTTCCGGTACGACCGGTGGATGCCTGCCTTACATCGTCCGCGGTGATGGTGTCGTTCTTGCCGCTGGCCTCACAGTACGCCAACTCCACGCCGAGTTGCTTCGCGAGGATGCGCACCGAAGGTAGTGCCTTCACGTGTACTGGACCCGTCTTCTGTTTCTTGCGGATGATTGCGGTCTCTGCCATCACTTCATTGCTGGTGGGCATATTCCCGACCACCGTGCCGCTGTCCTCGGCGATGGGTTCACGCTTGTTTTCAGCAGGTTTTGCCGCAGCCGGTTTAGCGGGTGCAGTGGCAGTCGTACCGCCATCAATATCAAACTCCACCAACGCTGCGTGGGTGGGAATGATGTCGCCGGCTTTGCCGTGGAGTTTCGCGATTTTGCCGGCCCAGGGAGAAGGCACATCCACCACCGCTTTCGCGGTTTCCACTGACACAATCGGCTGATCCACCTTGACGGTATCACCTTCCTTCACGAGCCAGTTGACGATCTCGGCTTCCTGCAGGCCTTCGCCAAGATCCGGAAGATTGAAGGTTTTCATGTTTACGCCTCCAAAACTTTGCGTATGCCCTTGATGACCCGCTCCACACTGGGCATGTAATCGTGTTCCAGTTTGAACAGCGGCATGGGGATATCGTAACCGGTGACGCGCTCGATCGGCGCTTTCAATGAATATATGCCCTTCTCGGCCGCTGTGGCGGCAACTTCCGCGCCCACGCCACAGTTTCTGGGCGCTTCATGGATGATGACGAGACGCCCGGTTTTCCCCACCGATTCTAATATCGTCTCGAAATCGATCGGACTGATGGTCGCGAGGTCAATTACCTCACAGCCCACGCCTTCTTCAGCCAGCTTCGTCGCCGCTTGCAGGGTCTCGTGGATCATGGCGCCCCAGGATACCAGGGTCACATCTTCACCTTCGCGTAGTACGAAACAGGTATCCAGCGGCAGCGCTTCACCGCCATCGACGACGTCCTGTTTGTTCATGCGGTACAGGCGCGTGGGCTCGAGGAATACCACCGGATCGGGATCGCGGATGGACGCCAGCAACAGGCCATAAGCACGCGACGGCGACGATGGCATGACGGTACGGATACCGGGCATGTGTGCAAACATCGCTTCGTTACTTTCGGAATGGTGTTCCGGTGCGTGGATACCGCCGCCCGACGGCGCGCGCAGCACCATGGGCACGTGTAAGCGGCCGCGGGTGCGGGTGCGCAAACGCCCCGCGTGATTGATCATCTGATCCACAGCCGGATAGATGAAGCCTGAAAACTGGATTTCCGCCACCGGTTTCATACCCATGGCCGCCATGCCGATGGACATGCCCGCGATCAGGGCTTCCGCCAACGGCGTGTCCATGACGCGGTTCTTGCCGAAGCGCTGTTGCAGGCCGTTGGTGGCGCGGAACACGCCGCCGTTCACACCCACGTCTTCGCCCATTACCACCACGCTCGGATCATGTTCCAACTCATAGGCCATGGCCTGAGTTATGGCCTCTACCATCGCCACCTTAGCCATGATGCTGACCCTCCGCGAGCGCTGCTTCCCGCTGGGCCACCAGATTTTCCGGCAGATTTCCGAACATGTGATCGAACATACTTTCGATAGGCTGCTTGCCGCTATCTTTATAGAGTTGTACTTCCGTATCCACCTGTGCCGCACATTCCGCCAACAGTTTATCTTCTTTTTTCTGATCCCAAGCGCCGATATCCACCAGATATTTGCGGATGCGAATCAGCGGCTCTTTCCTTTTCGCATCTTCCACTTCCTCTTTGCTGCGATAGCGCGTGGCATCGTCGGCGGTGGTGTGGTCGCTGATGCGATACGTGAGCGCTTCGATAAGTGTAGGACCCTTGCCGGTACGCGCTTTGTCCAGTGCATACTCCATGATGTCACGCACTGCGATGATATCGTTGCCGTCCACCTGGATACCTTCGAAGCCACCGGCGATAGCTTTCTGCGCCAGAGTCTCGCACGCCGTTTGAGCCGCGAGCGGTACCGAGATGGCCCACTTGTTATTGGAAACTACAAATACTGCCGGTAGTTGATACGCACCGGCGGCATTCAGGGATTCATAAAAATCGCCTTGTGAAGTGCCGCCGTCACCGATCACCGATACCGCCGCGCGCTTTTCACCCCGCAACTTGAAAGCCAGTGCCGCGCCGACGGCATGATGGCACTGGGTGGCGATGGGTACCGCCCAGGCGAAATCGTGTTTGGGTCCGGAGAATTCACTTCCGCGCTCATCACCACCCCAGAACAACAGTACTTCATGGGGCTTCACGCCGCGCCAAAATTGCGCGCCGTATTCGCGGTACATGGGGAAGAACGCATCCTCCGGGCGCATGGCGGCGCCAACGCCCACATGTGTGGCTTCGTGACCGAGACAAGAAGCGTACGTGCCCAGTTGGCCGGTGCGCTGCAGTGCGATGGCCTTGGTGTCGAACACCCGCACGAATGACATCATGCGGTACATTTTGAGCAGTTCGTCACGGTTCTCGGCGAACTTCGGCAGTTTCTTTTGGGTGAGCTTGCCTTCGGGGTCCAGGTACTGGCTGTACTTGATCTCGAAAGTCGCGACAGTCTTCAAAATATGTCCTCCTCAAAAGCGGGAAGAAAAGGGCCGGAAAAATGGGGAAACCTTTGCAATCCCGGGTATCAGCAGGTCCGGCATTATACAGGAGTCTCCACATGAGCCGCTTTGATCCTGATGCTGCCCGATACAACCCGGCACCGGCTAGAATGGTCCTAACTACCTAAGCAATCCGGAATCGACATGACTGCGAACAAACGCGAGCTGGAACAAGGTATACACACGGACCTGCGCAACCGGATGACCTATTCCGGTTATCTGTGCCTCGACCAGGTGCTCACGGCACAAAAGCCACTGAGCCAGCCGTCACACCACGACGAGATGCTGTTCATCATTCAGCACCAGACCTCTGAGCTGTGGATAAAACTGATGCTGCATGAACTCGAGGCCGCCATTGGCCATGTGCGTGCCGACAAGCTCGAACCCTGCTTCAAAATCCTGTCGCGGGTAAAACAGATCCAGATGCAGTTGTTCAACCAGTGGGCAGTGCTGGAAACCCTGACCCCAAGTGAATATGCCGAATTTCGCAATGTTCTTGGCACGGCTTCGGGTTTCCAATCAGTTCAGTACCGGGGAATGGAATTCATGCTGGGCAACAAATCCAAGGAACTGCTGCGGGTTTATGCATACGACCCGCGAGCACATGACTATCTGGAAGGGCTGCTCAAGCGCCCCAGTCTTTACGATGAATTCCTGCGCTATCTAGCGCGTCGTGGCTTGCCGGTGCCAAAGGAACGTACGGAGCGTGACTGGTCAGAATCCTACGAACGGCATGCGGGGGTGACGGCGGTGTTCAAGACCATCTACGAAAACAGAGATAAATGGTGGGATGCCTACGAGATGTGCGAGAAACTGGTGGACGTGGAGGAATATTTCCAGCTCTGGCGCTTCCGGCACATGAAGACCGTGGAGCGGATCATCGGCCACAAGAAGGGCACCGGCGGTTCTTCGGGCGTGGCTTTCCTCAACAAAGCCTTGGATCTGACATTTTTTCCGGAACTGATCGATGTGCGTACTGAGATCGACGACTGATTGCACGAGTTGATAACTCCAAACACATTCACCCGCTCGTGAGAGTTGTTCCCAAAGGGATGATGCATGCATACACTTACTGCTGACGCTCGCGATCCTCACTTTACCTCACGCTGGGGTCATCCGAGCCCCTTGTGGATGTTACTGGGTGTCACGGTTGGGCTCAATTTCGCTTTTTATGGTTTCCGTGCGTTTCTTGCTCCGTATATTGCTCAACATTTTTATTCTGACCTTAGTACCGCGGCTGCCCTGCAGCATGCAGACCTTCTATCCAGCGGTTTCCTGGCACTGATGTATGCCACGCCAATCATCGGCGGTTACGTCGCAGACAAGATTCTCGGCGAGGTACGTGCACTCGCTATATCGTTATGGCTGACCGCGCTGGCTCTGGTACTGATGGCGTCGCCCAAACTGTTTGGATTCGAGATCGGCATGGCGTTGTTTGCGTTGGCGGCCGGGCTCGGCATCCCCTTGACAGTGCTGATCGGACGGAATTACCGCAAGAATGACCCACGCCGCGAGGGTGGCTACACACTTTTTTATCTGGCCATCAATCTGGGCAGTTTCATTGCACCATTTGTGTGCGCAGATTTTATCGGTTAGCGTTTCGGCTACCGCTGGGGTTTTATCGCTGCCGCCGTGGGCATGGCACTGGCGGCGCTCTTGTTCCAGTTGCGTCACAAGATTTTGCGACCAGTTCTGCCGCCCGGCGAACACTTGCACGGCCCAATGGCAAGCGTGTGGGTGTTGCTGGCGATTGCTGTGTTGCTGTATCCAACCGCCTTGCTGCTGGCCTGGCCCGTGATATTGAGCTGGGCCATGTATTCACTGATGGTGCTGCTGGTGTTGTACATCATCGTGAGTTGCTTGCGCCGGCGCGATCGCGTACAGACCCAGCGCTACATCGCGCTGTTCTTGTTGTTCATCGCCTTGGTGGTGTTCTGGGCCTTTAGCCTGTAGGGTGTCACTTCGCTGAATTTCTTCGCGCGTGACTATGTGAATGCGCCGTTCAATTTCACTCTATTCCAGTCTGCCAACCCGCTCTTCATACTGATCTTTGCACCGGTTCTGGCCATGCTGTGGCCGTGGTTGGAGAAGCGCGGCCAAGATCCGTCGTCATCGCGCAAATTCGGCATCGGCCTGTTGCTGGTGGCTTTGAGTTATGGCGTTACCGCCTGGGCGATTTATCATTTCGGCGCAGCCAACGGCAAAGTCGGCTGGTACGTGCTCGCGGTCTGCTATCTGTTGCAGACGCTAGGCGAGTTGGCCTTGTCGCCGATCGGCTATTCGCTGGTGGGCCAACTGGCGGCGCCAGAAGATGCTTCGTTGGTCATGGGTGGCTGGTTTTTCGGTGTGGCGCTGGCCTACCAATTGGCAGGTTGGATCGCAATTCAGACTACTCCGGAATCCGCTGGCAGCACGCTCACAGGCATCACCGACTATGCGCATGTCTATGGTCTGTTGTTCTGGTTCGGCCTGGCGGTGGCGGCGATATTCCTGTTTGCAGCACCATGGATACGGCGTTTGATGCACGGTGTCCACTGAACGGCAAGGTTTTTAGGCCCAAGACGTGCTGGGAAGTATAATGATTGCTTGAGAAGCATGACGCGTCGCAGCAAGAGGATAGGCCATGAATGCCCCAGCCAACCCCGGTATCAAACCGGTAAAGTTCGAGAACCCCATGGGAGTGGATGGATTCGAGTTCGTGGAATTCGCCGCTCCGGATGCGCGGGTATTGCATACACTGTTTCCCCGCCTGGGGTTCACGCCAGTGGCACGTCACAAAAGCCGCAAGATCACTCTTTACCGCCAGGGTGACTGCGATTTTCTGGTAAATGAAGAACCCAATTCATTCGCTGCCGATTTTGTCTCCAAACACGGCCCCTCTGCCTGTGGCTTCGCCATCCGCTTCAAGAAACCCGCTGAATGGGTGCGCGAGCAGGCGCTGGCGAATGGCGCCCAATCTATAACCGACCAGGAAACCAGCAAGGCGGTGAACGTGCCGGTTATCAAGGGTATCGGTGGCAGCATGCTGTATCTGGTGGATCGTTACGGCGACAAAGGTGAAGTCTATGCCGGCGAATTCGAATACCTGCCCGGCGTGGAGCGGCACCCCAAGGGTTTTGGCCTTACTTTCATCGATCATCTGACCCACAATCTTTATTTTGGCAATATGGAGAAGTTCGCGGACTTCTACGCGCAACTGTTCGGTTTCCGCGAGATCCGTTATTTCGACATCAAGGGTGCCAAGACCGGGCTGGTCTCCAAAGCCATGACCGCGCCAGATGGCATGGTACGCATCCCACTCAACCAGTCTGATGATCCAAAGAGCCAGATCAATGAGTATCTGGATGAGTATAAGGGTGAAGGCATTCAGCATATTGCGCTGTTCACCAATGACATCTATGCAACCGTGGAAGCCATGCGTGCCAAGCACGTGGAATTCCTGGATACGCCGGATGCCTATTTCGAGATGATCGACGAGCGCGTACCCAAGCATGGTGAAGACGTGCCGAGATTGGCGAAGAACAAAATACTCATCGACGCGGACCGGGAAACCAAGCAGAAACTGTTGTTACAGATCTTCACCCAAAATTGCATCGGTCCGATCTTCTTCGAGATCATCCAGCGCAAAGGCAACGAAGGTTTCGGCGAAGGCAATTTCCAGGCCCTGTTCGAATCCATCGAGCGCGATCAGATGAAACGCGGTGTGCTCTGAGAGCAAATATAACCAAACAGTTTGATGACATGGGAGATTAAACCGTTCGCCCTGAGCGTAGCCGCGAGGCGGCGAAGTCGAAGGGTTTCGAGGAGCACCATGGATGGCATTTACCCTTTACATTTTGGAATGTGTGGACGGCAGTTTATATATAGGTCATACGGATAATCTCGACAGACGTCTCGCCCAGCACCATCTGGGTTTGGGTTGTACTTATACAGCAACACGTCGTCCACTGCGGCTAATCCACGCAGAAGTCTTTGAATCGAGATATACAGCCTTAACTGTTGAGCGTAAGTTGAAAGACTGGAGCCGGGCCAAGAAATTGGCATATATGGCCGGCGATTGGGGAACAGTGGGTAAACTGGCAAAGGGTAGACACAGGCATCAACGATGATTGTGATGCGTTTTGTTCTTTCTAGAATGCGCTTCGACTTCGTCCTACGGACTACGCTCAGCGCGAACGGAATCTAATGGGAATTTCAAGGTAGAATTGGGTGTATAGAAATACAAGACATATGAACCGAGGGTGATAATAATGACAACCCATTACCAATCCGGCTTCGGCAATGAATTTGAAACCGAGGCACTGCAAGGCGCGCTACCGGTAGGTCAGAACTCACCGCAAAAAGTCCCGTATGGTTTATACGCGGAACAGCTTTCCGGGACGGCGTTCACCGCGCCGCGTCACGTCAATCGTCGCAGCTGGCTGTACCGCATCCGTCCGGCAGCCATGCACAAACCTTTCAGCCTACTGCCGGATGGTCACTTTCATAACCGCTTCGACGAGATAGCCGTCACACCCAACCAGCTGCGCTGGAATCCGTTCCCAATGCCTTCCAGACCTACCGACTTCGTGGCCGGCCTATTCACCATGGCCGGCAATGGCAGCGCGGCGGCGCAGAGTGGTATCGGCGTGCTTGTGTATGCCGCCAATCGCTCGATGGAGAAAAAGTATTTTTACGACGCCGACGGCGAACTGCTGATCGTCCCGCAGCATGGTCGTCTGCGTATCGCCACTGAATTGGGCATGCTCGAAGTTGCACCCCTCGAGATCGCCGTCATTCCGCGCGGCATCCGTTTCCGGGTTGAATTGCTGGATGACAGCGCGCGCGGTTATGTGGCCGAGAATTTCGGCGCCATTCTGCGATTACCGGAGCTAGGGCCGATTGGATCGAATTCGCTCGCCAATGCGCGGGATTTTTTGTATCCGGTGGCAGCCTATGAGGATGTGGAAGACAAATGTGAACTGATCACGAAATTCCAAGGCCAGTTATGGTCTGCGGACATGGACCATTCGCCGCTGGACGTGGTGGCTTGGCATGGCACACATGCGCCTTATAAATATGATCTCACGCGCTTCAACACCATCGGTTCCATCAGCTACGACCACCCGGATCCGTGCATCTTCACCGTGCTCACATCCCAGAGCGACACGCCCGGTACCGCCAACATGGATTTTGCGATCTTCCCGCCACGCTGGCTGGTGGCGGAACATACTTTTCGTCCGCCTTGGTTCCATCGCAACGTGGCGTCGGAATTCATGGGCCTCATCAACGGTGTGTACGATGCCAAGGAAGGCGGCGAGAGCGGTGGCTTTGTACCAGGCGGGGCTTCACTGCACAACTGCATGAGCGGCCACGGTCCGGATGCCGCCAGCTACGAGAAAGCCATAGCAAGCGACACCTCAAAGCCACAGCATGTCGCCGACACCATGGCCTTTATGTTCGAGACCCGTGCCGTGATCCGGCCCACCAAACAGGCCATGGAAGCTAAAGAACTGCAGGAGGATTACTGGCAGTGTTGGCAGGGAATCAAGAAGCATTTTGATCCGAACAAAAAGTAGTGCTGCGTTCTGTGTGCTGAGTGCCGCACTGAAAGAAGTGTCCTCTACACAGTACACAGTAATCAGCACATAGCACTCGGCGTAGTACAAAACGGGCAAGGCCTGAAAATTATCCCGGAGTTTAAAAAGAATGAAACTCGCTTCACTCAAGCACGGCCGTGACGGAACTCTTACGGTCGTGGACAAGAAACTCGAATCTGCAGTCGAAGTGCCTGGAATTGCCACAACGCTGCTAGAAGCACTTGAAAACTGGTCTGTCGTAGAACGTAAACTAAATATCGTCTACTGCTCAATCAACGCGGCCAACAAGGCGTCTGAGTACATCAAGACGCTGACAGCGGACGTGAAGTTTCAGCAGTCCGTAACTAACGTACCCGCCATGCAACAGTTCCTGAAGGAATTATCCGCGACGCTGGATAATGGCAGGGTTAGCAAAACTTTTGAGCTAAATGTGAGCAATCTGGCTGCTGCTCTGCCATGTGCGCCGCAGTTTGTGGACGGCAGCGCCTACCTCGCTCATGTGGAACGCGTGCGCAAGGCCCGCGGCGCCGAGATGCCGCCGAGTTTCCTCACCGACCCACTCATGTATCAGGCGGTGAGTGACGCTTTCTTAGCGCCCACGGAACCCATCCGCATGGCTGACGAAGCCTGGGGTATCGATTTCGAAGCCGAAGTGGGCGTGGTGGTGGACGACGTGCCAGCGGGTGTGACACCTGCGGAAGCGGAAAAACATATCAAGCTGGTGCTGTTGATCAACGATGTGTCCTTACGCAATCTCATCCCCAATGAACTTGGCAAGGGCTTCGGTTTCCTGCAGAGCAAACCGCGCTCCGCGCTGTCGCCGGTGGCTGTGACGCCCGATGAATTGGGCGACGCCTGGAAAGATGGCAAAGTACATCTGCCGCTTATCACGCATCTGAACGGTAAACTGTTTGGCGAGCCCGATGCCGGTGTGGATATGCAGTTCAGTTTTCCACAGTTGATTGCCCATGCCGCCAAGACCCGGCCATTGGCAGCGGGTTCCCTCATCGGCTCTGGCACCATTGCCAACCAGGATGAATCCAAAGGCTCTTCCTGTCTCGCCGAGAAACGCGTACTAGAGATCATAAAATCGGATAAAGCCACCACGCCATTCATGAAGTTCGGTGACACCGTACGCATCGAGATGTTCGACAAAAGTGGCAAATCCATCTTCGGTACCATCGAGCAAACGGTCGAGAAATATCAAAGGTAGGTTGGGCTGATCGAAGTGAAGCCCAACAGATAAGAAGATGTTGGGGTTCGCTGAACCTCACCCCAACCTACGGGAAATATCATGGAGCTTTATACCTACTTCCGTTCTTCCGCTGCGTATCGAGTACGCATCGCGCTGAATTTGAAAGGTTTGAAGGCGGATTATCACTACGTACATCTGGTCAAGGATGGTGGTCAGCAGCACCAGCCAGATTATCTGGCGGTCAATCCACAAGGGCTTGTGCCAGCGCTGGTAGACAACGGCCAGGTACTGACGCAGTCTCTCGCCATCATTGAATATCTGGACGAAACCCATCCGCAGCCTCCGCTGTTGCCCAAAGATCCTTTGGGTCGTGCGCGGGTACGTGCGCTGGCGCAGGTGGTGGCGTGTGATATTCACCCAGTCAACAACCAGCGGATCTTGAAGTATCTTGAAAAAGAATTTGGTGTCGATGAGGCCGCGCGCAACAAGTGGTATTGCCACTGGATCATCGAGGGGTTTACGAGCCTGGAAAAATTATTGGCCGGCAATTCGGCCACTGGAAAATTCTGTCACGGCGACCAACCGGCCATCGCCGACCTCTGCCTTGTGCCACAGGTGTTCAATGCCAGACGTTTCAAAGTTGAGATGTCGGCATTCCCGACCATCCAGCGCATCGATGATAATTGCCTGAAGTTGAAGGCCTTCGCTGATGCCGCTCCAGGAAAGCAGGCGGACGCGAGTTAGGGAAATTCTGATTTGTTCCACTTTCTGTTTTGCCGGCAGGCTAGAGATCACTGTGTTGTATATTGGATAATCATCCCACCAACACTGACTACGTCACTATCTGATCCTATGACTGACAAGTTACCTTGCGAGCTGGCAGCCATTACATACGATGCGGTCTGGCCCCCGACTTAGTTAAGCGCGACGGTGAAAGCGTCTGGCGCTCGCGACACTGCCATCATCCCAGTAACGGTGGGTCGATATCAGCCTGTCATCATTCAATATCCCGTACCCCGTCAGCTTGTTGGAGGAAGTTGGCCCCTAGTATAAGACGGGGGATTACTGCGTTTGATATTGAATAATCAGCCCACCTGCTTCGACCGCACTGTTGTCTGTACGAAGAGCCGTCATGTCCCCAGGCACGACCACGGCCAATACATAAGATGCCGTCTGTCCACCGCCCAGGTTGAGTGTCATGGCATATGTACCAGCAACGTTCTGAGGCGTGACGGTTCCGCTTACCTGTAGGGTGATGATTGTGCCATTGGTATTGATCTGTTCCTGCCCCGTAACTTGACCCGAAGCACCTATCTGCAGGATGCCCTGGGTGGTACCGAGACTCGTGGAACCGGGAACCTGGTTGAGTGTCTGGAATACATACTGCCCGGACGGGATCGTTGCAGTGCCTTGGGTAGAGTTGGAAAAACCGCTGGTGTTGCCGAATCCGGAAGACGTTTCCAGCAGGTTCCAGCTGCCGGCGGATTGTACGTTAAAAACGAAATTGCGGAGGCCGTTGGGGGTCGGGAGCTGTGTCATGCCACGGCCGGTAGCATCGAGGGTATAGGTAGTGCCATTGGTGATGGACAAGTAGTTGCCATTGTTATTTTCAAACATGTTCAAATTCATAGAGCCCGTGGTCGCGCTTGTAGACGTCACACTGCCTATAGCCATGAATGCATCTGGCATCTGTCCGGTGCCGTTGCCGACTGTCAGAAATACATAGTTACCCGAGGTTACCGACTGGGCAGACTGACTATCCAGTTCTCCGGTATTTGTGCAGTTTGCATCCATACACATAAGCACTAGCTGGTCCGGTGAAACAGCATAGAAAACATAGTCGTAAGTGGTGCCGCCTAATGTCAGCGTAAAGGTTCCATAATTTGAGCTGACGACAGCATAGCTTCCAGACACATTGTTATACAGCGTGTACGCGCCGCCATTGTTTTCATCAAAGTTGGAACCGGATATAACCGGTGTAGACAGGGCTAGGATACCCAAACTATTGTCATCAGATACAAGGCCCGAGGCACCGAAGCTGGCGGTAAAGTTACCATTCAAATCGGCTCCTGAGCTTACCTGACCTGTTTGTGGAAAGAGACTGCCAACCCCGATACGGCCACTGGTAGCGTCTGACAATATTCCTTCCGACGCACCGGCTACCAAGCTTAAAGTCAATATCAGTGTGCCTGCCGCACCGCCGTTTATCGTCAAGGTTCCCTGCCCATTTGCTGATAGCGAATAGTTGCCACTGACTGCGACTTGTTGGAAATAATTAGTAGGAGTATTCACATCCTCGGTACCTGAAATATTGCCGTTGCCATCCGCAGTGATAATACCCACGGCGTTGGTCACGTTTACACCCTGGTTCTCGCTAAAGATAAAAGTAAATGGCCCATTCAAAGACTGATTGGAATAGGTTACGGTAGCACTGGCGGAACCCGACACGCTGCCTTGCGTGGCAGTGATGCTGACAGGCTGCGAGATCGGCGGCACCGCAGGCGCTGTATACAATCCGCCATTGGTAATGGTGCCTACGCTGGCATTCCAGGTAGTTGAACCGCCACTGCCGCCGCTCACGGTAAACAACTGGGTGCTGCCCGCGGCGACGGACGCGGTTGCTGGTGAAACAGTAAGCGCGCCGGGCCCAGGGGAACCTGTTGATCCACCTCCACACGCAGCTAAAGCGCCACTGAGCAGTACTGCTACAAACAGCTGTATAGGTTTCATGGCCCTTCTCCGATGGCAATACACAGGATTTTATTCCTAATCTTGATTAAGTACGGGCTGTGATAAGTTATATTTATCCGTACCCAGTCAACTGAACCCCGATGGTAACGTTTTTGGCTGGTACGATCCGTATATTCTGGAGCCTCACAATGAAACCGCATATTTTCGTCTTCACTATTCTATTGATCCTCTCCATGGCCGGCTTGCCGGCGATGGCCGACTCATCGGATACCACACAGCCTCCGCCCACACAACAGGGGCATGAATGGTGCGCACAGCACCAGCAGGAATGCCAAGAGCGTATGGCTAAACACAAGCAATGGTGCAAAGACAACCCGCAGCAATGCAAGGCTAAGATGGAACAGCACCGCGCCAAGATCGAAGCCTACTGCAAACAGAATCCGACGAATGAGCGTTGCCAGAAATTTATGCGGCGTGTGCAAGATCAATCCGGGAAGGCACCGAACCCCGATAACAGCCCGCCCCCGCCCGGCTAAATCACGTCATCCTGTTCCTGCTTTTCAGAAGACCTGGATCATGCCTGCATGCCAAGCCATATACGGAACCGGAATTCCTAGGCGACATCCTCTATTAATAGGACAGCGGAAAAGAATATCCAATACCTACAGAGATGAAGTTCACGGTCACCTGACTGGTGAAACTGCTGTCTCCCAACTGGTGGTACTGATCCCAGCCCAGCCGCGCCGTCCAGTCTTCAGCAAACGACCAGCTGATACCCGCACCGAACATGGCTCGCCAGTCAGTGCTGGTATTACTGAGTGTCAAAGTGCCAAGCGAGGTATTGGTATCGTTGGATAAACTCACACGGGCATCAATGGCACCGACGCGTGCGAACAGCGACCATTGATCATCGATTGGATAGGTTCCGACTCCGGAGAGTCCCCAGCCACGCGCTCGCGTATCGCCTGTGATGCTCTGATAACCCGCGCCTCCAGATCCTGATTGTGAGATGGTAAAGTCTGATTCTCCTAAATCCACGTAGCTCACTTCGATGCCCCAGTTGGAGTTGATCTGATAACCGTAGGTAAACCGGTAGCCGGTGGAGTTGGTAAAGGAACTGTTCAGTGGGACATTACCATTCCCGCCATTTATTATGGACTCGATATCCTGGGCAGATTGGCCGCTGAAGATTGCCGGACCTGCATCGACCGCAGCATAGGAATTGTTATCGTCTGCACTCGCCGCAACTGGAAGTAATGCCCCGGTAATTCCTAAAATGGTGAGTATGAGCGCTTGTTTGTTCACGTGTTCGCTTTTTGATGATTCTTGCTATGTGCAATTGGCGTTAGTTTGCGCTCAGATGCATAAGTCTTGCAAGGTAAGTTGGTGTCAGAGTGAATCTCAACGGTTTTGACAAATATTGTCAGTCATTTATATCCCCACGCTGGTGTAATCCTTTATGATTTCTCCAGTCAACATGTCCTTTTCGGACCAAAGCGTGTTCAACCATCGCTGAACTCTGGCGCGATACTCACGATCAATCTCGCAGTTACCGAGCCGTAATTCCACCGGTATAGGATGCTCGCGGACGATCACGTGGATGTCCGTTATGCGATTCATCACCAGATGGAGCATGCTGGGCTGCCCATGCGGATAGACAATCGTGACGTCAAGCACCGAGCGTAACGTATCGCCCATGGCGCTCATAACGAACGCAACGCCTCCCGATTTTGGGCGTAGCAAATAGCGATACGGAGATGCCTGACGTGAATGCCTTTCAGGCCGCAGCCGGGTACCTTCGACAAAATTCATGATCGACACTGGAATGCCACGAAAACGCTGACAAACACGTCGCGTAGCTTCCATATCCTGATCGCCCAGATGAGGGTGTCGTTCCAGTACAGCGCGGGAATGACGCTTCATGAAGGGGAAATCCAATGCCCACCACGCCAATCCCAAAACCGGGACCCAGATAAGCTGGCTTTTAAGAAAGAAGCGCATGAATGGAATCCGCCGGTTGAATGTCTTCTGCAGCACAGGTATGTCAACCCAGGACTGATGGTTGCTGAGTACAAGGTAAGAAGCATCTCTGCTCAGGTTCCCAATGCCGGAAACATGAAAACGGGTGTGGGTCATGAGCACAATTAGCGCTGAATTTACCGCCACCCAACTCTCGACTACCCATGCCAAGGTTCGTGAACAAGACCGCCTGACCATACCCACGGGTATAAGAATTTTGATAAATGACACCAGAAATAGCGGCACGATATGGGCCAAGGTGTTTATCACGATGAGCACCACGCCGATAAGTGCGAACAGACAATCACGTATCATGTTCAACGCTGCGTGATCTCACGAAGGTAGAGGTGCCCATTTACTGCCCGGATCACCCAGTACGAAAATATTTTATGTTTTATGGGTCTAAACATCCGGATTCATCGACTGCCCTTGATATGGACCAAATAGATCGTAGGGCGTTGTCGGTAGATTGCGATTATCCGGGGATTTGTATTTTTGGGGGATTTCGCACAGTATAGCAACCAAATGATAAACATTCTCAATACGGTGTAGGATTGGCACACCCCTGCTTTCGCCAAGGCACACAAGGCGAACATCCCCTGATACTCGCGATGAAGCCTAAAATTCCGTGGTTCACAGGCATAATGTAGGATGCTTTTGCGACAGGCTTTACGCCCGTTAACTGACGTTGATTATTCTCCAGCAGAATTGGAAAACATGACCCAACCTGATCTAAAACCGACAGCGCCTGTAAATCAAAGCAGTTACACGCGGGAAGAATTGATAGCGTGCGCGCACGGGAAGTTGTTCGGCGCGGACAATGGGCGTTTGCCACTACCGAATATGCTGATGTTTGACCGGGTCACGGAAATATCTGCCCAAGGCGGCTCGTCCGGCAAGGGCCACGTAGAGGCCGAATTGGATATTACGCCGGACCTGTGGTTCTTTGCCTGTCACTTTGAAACAGATCCGGTGATGCCGGGCTGTTTGGGCCTTGACGCGCTCTGGCAACTGCTCGGCTTCTTTCTGACCTGGCGCGGCAACCCCGGCAGGGGTCGGGCGCTCGGCGTCGGTGAAGTCAAATTCTCAGGCCAGGTATTGCCATCGGCACATAAAGTCCGCTACCAAGTCGACCTTAGGCGGCTGATAGAACGCAAATTGATCATGGGCATCGGCGATGGGCAGGTCTTCGTTGACGACCGCCTCATATATGCTGCGAGTAATTTACGCGTCGGCCTTTTCACCAACACCGCCACGCTCTAGGATTGTAGTATGCGGCGCGTCGTCGTGACCGGAATTGGCATCGTATCCTGCCTGGGGAATACGCAGGTGGATGTGCTTGACGCACTACGCAACGGCCGATCTGGTATAAGCCACGTCCAGAAATATGTGGAAATGGGCTTACGCAGCCAGATGGCCGGCGTCCCGAACATTGATCTGGATGTGCTCATCGACCGCAAATTGAAACGCTTCATGGGTGATGCGGCGGCCTATGCTTATGTGGCTATGCGCGATGCAATCGCGGATGCGGGACTCTCCCCGGAATCCATCACCACGCCGCGCGTCGGCATCGTCGTGGGATCGGGCGGCGGTTCGGTCGCCAATCAGATTGAGGCAGCTGACTTGTTGCGGAGCCGTGGCGTGCGCCGTATCGGCCCATACATGGTCTCCCGCACCATGTGTTCAACCGTGTCAGCTGCGCTCGGAACAGCATTCCAGACAAAAGGCGTCAACTACTCGATATCTTCAGCATGCGCAACTTCCGCACATTGCATCGGTACCGGCATGGAGCTCATCCAGTCGGGCAAACAAGATTTGGTATTTGCGGGCGGTGGCGAAGAAGTGCATTGGGGTATGACCGCAATGTTCGACGCTATGGGAGCTTTATCGTCTGCTTACAACGCGACACCTGAAAAAGCTTCACGGCCATTCGATGTGGCGCGTGACGGATTCGTGATCGCCGGAGGGGCCGGCATCCTGGTCTTGGAAGCCATGGAAGATGCAAAACGTCGAGGCGCCCGCATCTATGCCGAACTCACAGGCTATGGTGCAACCTCTGATGGTTGTGACATGGTCACACCCTCCGGTGAAGGCGCCGAACGTTGCATGCGTATGGCACTGCAGACGGTAGATGAACCGATCGATTACATCAATGCACACGGAACCTCAACCCTGGCAGGTGATGCCGCCGAACTCCTAGCGATCAAGTCGGTCTTTGACGGTAAACCCCCACCCATATCGTCGACTAAATCCATGTGCGGACATTCGCTGGGTGCCGCGGGCGTGCATGAAGCGATTTACAGCCTGTTGATGCTTAGGAATGGTTTTATAGCACCCTCTATTAACCTCGATACCCCCTGTGCCGAGTCAGATGGATTGACTATCGTCGTACAACCTAAAGAAGCTGTGCTAAATCGTGTCATGTCCAACAGCTTCGGTTTTGGTGGCACCAATGCGACGCTCGTATTCCAGCGCTACTCTACATGAGAGTGAACGCCACGCAGTGACAATGTTCAAATTTGTTACGATCGACTTGTCGAGCCCAAACTTCCAGACATCGTGAGATTACATCCACTTTCAACAATCAATAAAAAGGGAGGTTAAGCCTCCCTCTTAATCGATTGGCGGAGAGAGTGGGATTCGAACCCACGATACGCGTTTTGCGCGTATACGCCCTTAGCAGGGGCGCGCCTTCGACCAGCTCGGCCATCTCTCCGGGAACAGTTTTCAGCAGCGGATGATACTGGCCGCCGCCCGATGGGTCAAAAATCAGCTTTCCGCATGCTCCCGGTTATCCGGTGCCGCAGTATTCCCACCGTCATGTTCGTGCTTGATGCGTTCGTATATCTCCTCGCGGTGGACGGCGATCTCCTTGGGGGCGTTGACACCGATACGAACCTGATTGCCCTTGACGCCCAGCACAGTAATGGTGACATTGTCACCAATCATTATGGTTTCGCCTACTCGTCTTGTAAGAATCAGCATGTGGTTACTCCTGGTTACACTCAATCACCTTGATTATTAAATTCCGTTTTTCGTTATATTAATTCGCTGAAAGTCGCCCCGATAGACAAGCGGGACGGCGCATTCTGAGGGTTTTCGTAGCCATTCTCAACCCACACTGCCTTTGCGCCCGGCCGGCTGGGGCAGGGAATCCTGCTGCGGAGGCTCGTGCAGACGAAAAGCCTCGTGCAAAACCCGCACCCCGGCTTCCAGATATTTCTCATCCACCACCACGGAAATCTTGATCTCTGAAGTCGCCACCAGGCGGATGCTGATGCCCGCGTGCGAGAGCACCTTGAACATGTCGGTTGCCACACCCGAATGGGAACGCATACCTACGCCCACCAGGGAGATCTTCACCACCCGGTCGTTGCCCACCACACGTTCTGCGTCTATGCGCTTGAGGTTGGCCTCCAAGATCTGCATAGCCTCAACATAGTCGTTGCGGTGCAGGGTAAAGGTGAAATCCAATCGGCCGTCGCGTGCCACATTCTGCACGATCATGTCCACGACGATATTGGCATCGGAAATGGGACCGAGTATGCGATAGGCAGCGCCCGGTTCATCGCGAACACCGATGAGTGTGATCTCGGCTTCATCGCGATTGAAGGCGATGCCAGATACGATGGCGGCTTCCATGGTGACATCCTCATAAGTGATTAGCGTGCCCTCGCCTTCTTTGAAGGTGGACAGCACTCGCAGGGGAACATTGTATTTGCCGGCGAATTCCACGGCACGGATCTGCAACACCTTGGAACCGAGGCTCGCCAGCTCCAGCATTTCTTCAAAAGTGATGCGTGCTAACCGCCGCGCTTCCGGCACCATACGCGGATCAGTGGTATAGACCCCGTCCACGTCTGTATAAATCTGGCATTCATCGGCCTTGAGTGCCGCCGCTAACGCCACCGCAGTGGTATCGGAACCGCCACGGCCGAGCGTGGTGATGTCGCCGGTTTCATCCACACCTTGGAAACCCGCGACCACAGGAACACAGTTACTCGCCAGCGTTTCGCGCAACTTGCCATCGTCAATGGATGCGATACGCGCCTTGTTATGTATGTGGTCGGTGCGGATGCACACTTGACCGCCGGTAAACGAACGCGATTTGAAACCACGTTTCTCCAATGCGATGGCAGTCAGCGCGATAGTCACCTGCTCACCGGTGGACAGCAATACGTCCATTTCACGCGCGCTCGGGTGCTGCGAAATATTTTTGCCGAGTCCAAGCAGCCGATCAGTCTCACCAGCCATGGCGGAGACCACCACCACGATATCATTGCCAGCGCGGCGCGCAGCGCATATCTTCTCGGCCACATGTTCGATACGCGCACAATCGGCCACGGAAGTGCCGCCGTACTTTTGTACGATTAGCGTCACGATGATGCGCCATTAAGATTCATGGAAAATGCAGGCGCGTTCGCTCAATTCAAATGTGCCCGCACCCATTCGGGTACAGACTTGAGCGCGGCATCGAGTTTCGAGGGATCGGTACCGCCCGCTTGGGCCATATCCGGCCGGCCTCCGCCCTTGCCACCCACTTGTTCAGCTACAAGATTCACCAGCTCGCCCGCCTTGATCTTCATCATGCGGTCCGCGGTTACGCCCGCAACCAGCCTTACCTTACCGTCTTCCACCGTTGCCAGTACGATGGCTGCGGAGCCAAGTTTGTTCTTGAGCTGGTCTACCGTGTCGCGCAGAGTTTTTGCGTCCGCGCCATCAAGACGTGAAGCGAGTACTTTGAGTCCGTTCACATCCACTGCTTGGGAAACCAGATCGCCTCCCTGACGGCTGGCCATTTGACCCTTCAATTGTTCCAGTTCCTTTTCCAGCTTACGATTGCGTTCGGCAAGTTGAGTGACTTTTTCTTCTACAGTGTCGAAACTGCCTTTGGTAACCTCCGCGATACTGCGCAATGTGTGCTCAGCCTTGTGTATCCAGGTAATCGCACCTTCACCTGTGAGCGCTTCAATGCGTCGCACACCGGCGGCCACACCGGATTCGCCGATGATCTTGAACAGGCCGATGTCGCCCACATATCGCACGTGGGTACCGCCGCATAATTCAGTCGAGAAATCTCCAAATTTCATAACCCGTACTGTATCGCTGTATTTCTCGCCGAACAGGGCCATGGCGCCGGATTTGATGGCATCGTCATAAGCCATCTGGTGCACGTCGGCTTCCGCGTTCTTGCGAATCTCCTTATTTACCAAATCTTCTATGTGCTGTAATTCATTCGGCGTCAGCGGCTGATGATGAGAGAAATCGAAACGCAGCCGGTCGGGCGCTACCAGCGAGCCCTTCTGAGTCACATGTGTACCCAATACCTTTCGCAACGCTGCATGTAAGAGGTGCGTGGCGGAATGGTTCAAGACTGTGGCAGCGCGGAGTTTCTCGTCTACCTGCGCATCCACGCTCTCGCCGATTTTTAGTTCGCCTTTAGTGACAGTGCCCAAGTGTGCATGGGCTCCGCCGCCACGCTTCTGGGTATCTTCGACCTTGAACTCAGCTTTGGCCGTATGCAGCAGACCTTTGTCGCCCACCTGTCCGCCGGATTCCGCATAGAACGGCGTCTGGTCCAGGATCACCATTCCTTGCTCACCGACCTTGAGCGCTTTGACCGCATCTCTGCCGCGGAATAGCGCGATGATCTTGCCCTTATCCTGCAGAGAATCGTAACCGGTAAATTTCGTTTCACTTTGGATGTCCACGTCCTGAGCATACTCTGCCCCGAACTGGCTGGCGGCGCGGCCACGCTCCCGCTGCTTTTCCATCTCCCGCTCGAATCCGACCATATCCAGCGTCAAGCCGCGTTCGCGCGCGATGTCGTTGGTAAGGTCCACGGGGAAACCGTAGGTATCGTAGAGCTTGAAAATAACATCTCCATCTAAAACCCCATTACGAGCATTCCCTACCGCATTCTCAAGCAAGTGCAGTCCTTTAGTCAGGGTTTCTGCAAACCCCTCTTCCTCTTTAAGAATAATGCTCTGTATATATTCCCGCTTTCCATTTAAGCTCGGATAGGCTTCGCCCATCACTGTGGCAAGTGGTCCAATAAGTCCATTAAAAAATGGCTCCTTGAACCCAACTCTATATCCATGTCGGATTGCGCGGCGCATGATGCGGCGCAGTACGTAACCACGGCCTTCATTGGAAGGCAACACGCCATCCAAAATTAGAAAGGAGGTTGCGCGGATGTGGTCTGCGATCACATTGAGCGAAGCGCGAGGTGCAAGATTACGCATTGTCTCTGACAACCCCATGCTACTCTCCAGCACGGAAATCAGGCGCTTAAAGACGTCTGTGTCATAGTTGTCATGCACACCTTGCATGACCGCGGCGATGCGCTCTAGGCCCATGCCCGTATCGACACAGGGTTTAGGTAAAGATGTCAGCCGATATTCAACGAGCTGATAAATGGTGTTGCCATCAGGTCCTTTAGACTGCTCCACAAAAGTTTCTCGGCCCGAATTCCTGGCGATACGACAGGCGCCTTGCGCCGTTGGCTCATCCTTGTAATTTGTCGTAACTTTCGTTCGGTCGAACTGCATGAACACCAGGTTCCATATCTCTACAAAGCGGTCGCCTTCGCCATGGCTGCCGGGTGGACCACCGGCGATGTCGGGACCGTGATCATAGAAAATCTCGCTGCACGGACCACAGGGGCCGGTATCAGCCATCTGCCAGAAATTATCGCTCTCGAATTTTTTACCACCCAGTCTGTCACCGATGCGCGCGATGCGGTCCTTCGGAATGCCGACTTCTTTGGTCCAGATGTCATAGGCCTCATCATCGGTCTGGTACACCGTGATCCAAAGGCGCTCGGGTGGGAGTTTCCAGACTTCGGTCAGCAGCTCCCAAGCCCAGACGATGGCCTCGCGCTTGAAGTAGTCGCCGAATGACCAATTGCCCAGCATCTCGAAGAAGGTATGGTGGCGCGCGGTGTAACCGACGTTTTCCAGATCGTTGTGCTTACCGCCGGCGCGCAGACAGGGTTGCACATCTGTCACGCGCAGGTGCGCGGGTTTCTCGCGACCGAGAAAAATATCCTTGAACTGCACCATGCCGGCGTTGGTGAACAGCAACGTGGGGTCATTGGCGGGCACCAACGAACCGGGCGGCACGATTGCGTGCTTCTTGGAGGCAAAATAATCCAGGAAGGATTTGCGGATTTCGTTACTTGTCATCATCGGATAAGTACTGCGTGCTGCGTTCCGGGTGCTGTGTCAAGAAATTTTGCCATACCTTTTCTCGCAGTATGCAGCACTAATTTTCAAGTTCAATATCGCCTTTCAACACCTGTCGAATCTGTTCGGCACTGAATCCCCGTTGCTGCAAAAAACGCGCCTGCCGGGCGCGTTCTGCGAAATCCTCCGGCAGTGCTGAGCCGAAGCGTTTTCGGCGGGTTGCACTGGCGTTCGCCAGCCACTGGTTTTGGTATTCCACCAGCATGGTCTCCACCAGAGTCTCGTCCACACCACGCCTGCGCAATTCGTCGCGGATTTTCACAGGACCGCTGCCGCGGCGTGCGCGGCTGGCGACGAATTCTTCCACGAAACGTGCGTCGCTCAACAGGTTCCTAGCCGCCAGCGCCTCAATCACTGCCGCGACGGCATGAGGTTCATAGCCGCGTGTCGCCAGTTTCGCGGTTAGCTCCTGGGTGGAATGCTCGCGCCGCGCCAGCAACTTGACGGCTAGCGCACGGATACGCGCGGGATCGCGCGCATCCTCGCCATCAAGCTTCTTCGGCTTCGACTGGCTCACTGACCGATGCCTTCACCTTCTTGGGTAGGAGCTTTTCGCGAATGGCCTGCTCGACCTCGGCGGCGACCTCGGGATTCTGCTGCATGTACTCGCGCGCGCCCTCCTTGCCCTGAGCGATCTTCTTGCCTTTGTAGCTATACCAGGCGCCGGATTTCTCGATCAAGTTTTGCAACACGCCCAACTCGATGATTTCGCCAGCACGCGAAATGCCCTCGCCGTAGAGGATCTCGAACTCCGCCTGTCGGAACGGCGGCGCCACTTTGTTCTTGACCACTTTGACACGGGTTTCGTTGCCGATAACTTCGTCGCCCTTCTTGATCGCGCCGATGCGACGAATGTCGAGGCGCACAGAAGCGTAAAACTTGAGTGCGTTACCGCCGGTGGTAGTCTCGGGATTACCGAACATCACGCCAATCTTCATACGAATCTGGTTGATGAAGATCACCAGCGTATTGGAACGTTTGATGTTGGCGGTGAGCTTACGTAGCGCCTGCGACATGAGACGCGCCTGCAGGCCCATGTGGGAATCGCCCATCTCGCCTTCGATCTCGGCTTTCGGCGTAAGCGCGGCGACGGAATCCACCACCACCACGTCCACAGCCGCGGAACGCACCAGCATGTCGGTGATCTCCAGGGCCTGTTCACCGGTATCCGGCTGCGAAATCAGTAGGTCATCCACGTTCACGCCGAGCTTGCCGGCATAGGTGGGATCGAGTGCGTGCTCCGCATCCACGAAGGCCGCAGTACCACCGTTGCGCTGGATTTCGGCAATCACCTGTAAGGTCAGAGTAGTCTTGCCGGAGGATTCCGGTCCGTAGACCTCCACCACCCGACCGCGCGGCAGGCCCCCCACGCCGAGCGCGATATCGAGTCCCAGCGAGCCTGTGGACACCACGTCCACATCACGGGAGGCAATATGGTCACCGAGACGCATGACCGATCCCTTGCCGAACTGTTTTTCGATCTGGCTCAGCGCCGCCGCCAGCGCCTTCTTTCTGTTGTCGTCCATGGTTGCACCCGTAGGTTAGATTGCTGAATTTCAGGCTGAAAACGTGTGTGATTATTCCACAGATTGCCCTATCTCGCAGCTTACGTCGCGAGCGGCCAGGCGGCCAGCGGTTGATATTCGCTGCCTTCAGGATGCGTGACAGAGCGCACCAGCACGAAATCCCGCACCGACCAGTGAATTGGGTCAATCGTTCCAAGCTCGCCTGGTTTGCTGATTTTGCGGGCAAGCGTCACATGTGGCTTGAACGGTTTTGGATCAGGTTTGAGCCCGCGAGCTTTCAATGCGGCTAATAGTGATAGCGCGAGTCGACTGCCTGAATCAGGAATCTTGTCGGCGCCCAACCAGACCACCCGTGGTTCCTTCCAAAAACCCAGTCTGTCCAGACAAAGTTTGAATGGCTCGCTGCGGATCTCAGCTGCCGCTTCCCGTACTGCCACCACTGCCGCGGCGTCCACGCTCCCCAGGAACGCCAGAGTGACGTGGAAATTCTCAAGCGGCACCGGCCTGCCGCCACTCGCGCGAACCGCATGGCGGGTCTCTTTATAGATAGCGTGACGAACCGCCTCATCCGGCCAGAAGGCGAAAAACAGGCGTTCGGTTTCAGGCTCCGATGCCATCAATCAGACCGCTCAAAGCTTCCGCAACCGCCATCCGGCGCACTGCCTCCCGCCCGCCAGTGAACTGAAAGCACTCGGCGGTGGCCTTGCCGTCCGTCCAAGCCCAGCCAATCCAGACCGTACCCTCGGGTTTGTCTGGTGTCCCGCCTGCGGGCCCGGCAATACCACTGACCGCCACAGCAATGGTGGCTTGGCTGTGGATCAGTGCGCCTGTAGCCATTTCCAGAACCGTGGCTTCAGACACTGCCCCATGCTCTGCGAGAGTTTTCTCCCTCACCCCCAACATGGCCTGCTTGGCCGCATTGCTGTATGTCACAAAGCCCCGCTCGAACCAGTCAGAACTGCCGGCGATATCGGTAAGGCACTTGGCAATCCAGCCGCCGGTACAAGATTCAGCGGTAGCCAGTTTGAGCGAATGCTTCAATAAACGCCGCCCCAGATCAGCGGACAGTTCCAGCAACGCAGCGTCATTGGTGTTGTTCAAAACAGGGTCCTCACCACAGCCTGAATTCAAGGGTAACACCGACCGCTTGCGGGAAGCCGAAACCGCCTCTAGCATCCCCCACTCACCTCGCACGCCCTCAGCCCATGAACGACGCCGATCAGAATACATTTTCCGACCACACGCCGGTCATGCGCCAATACCTGCGCGTGAAGGCCGAGCACCCGGACATCCTGGTGTTCTACCGCATGGGGGATTTCTACGAGTTGTTTTACGACGACGCTCGCAAGGCCTCGCGGCTTTTGGACATTACGCTCACGCAGCGTGGCCAGTCCGCTGGTGGTCCCATTCCCATGGCAGGCGTGCCCTATCACGCGGTGGAAGGTTATCTGGCGAAGCTGGTGAGACTCGGTGAATCCGTGGCTATCTGCGAGCAAGTTGGCGATCCCGCTACCGCAAAGGGCCCAGTGGAGCGCAAGGTGGTGCGCATCATCACACCCGGTACGGTCACGGATGAAGCGCTGCTGGAGGAACGTCGCGATAACTTGCTGACGGCAGTGCACGGTAATGGCAACCGCTATGGCATCGCCGCGCTGGACCTGACAAGCGGCCGCTTCACACTGCTGGAAGTGGACGGCGATGAGGCCTTGAGTGCGGAACTGGAACGCTTCAAACCTGCGGAATTGCTTTTCGCTGAGGACACGCTGTTGCCGCGTGTATTCACGGAACGCCCCGGCGCGCGCCGCCGTCCACCGTGGCATTTCGATGCGGCTACGTCCACGCGGCTTTTAACGACGCAATTCAAAACCCGTGATCTCGCCGGGTTCGGTTGCGAAGATGTGCCCGCTGCCGTCATAGCGGCGGGCGCGCTCTTGCAATACGTACAGGAAACCCAACGCACCGCGCTGCCGCACATCACTGGCTTGAATGTTGAACGCCGTGACGAAGCATTGATTCTTGACGCCGCCACGCGTCGCAATCTGGAAATCGAAACCAGTCTTGCTGGGCGAACTGAACGCACGCTGGCCGGCGTCATGGATCACACCGTCACCTCCATGGGCGCGCGCCAGCTGCGCCGCTGGCTCAATCGGCCGCTACGCGACCACATGCTTCTACGGCGGCGTTATCACGCAGTTGCTAGTTTGCAGGAAAACCGGCACTACGAAACATTGCGGGAAACCCTGAACGGCATCGGCGACCTGGAGCGCATCCTGGCTCGAGTGGCGCTCAAATCCGCACGCCCGCGTGATCTCGCGCACTTGCGCTATGCCTTGGGCGAACTGCCGGCTCTACAAACCCAACTCGCGGCTCTCGACTCACCGCTCATTCACCAGCTAGCGACAGACACCGGCGAACATCCCGAAACGCATGCGTTGCTTGATAAAGCAGTCATCGAGAATCCGCCGGCGCTCATCCGCGACGGCGGTGTAATCGCGGATGGCTACGACACGGAATTGGATGAACTGCGGCGCATCAGCGAACATGCAGATCAATATCTCCTGGACTTGGAAGCACGTGAACGCGAACGTTCGGGCATTGCGACTCTGCGCGTCAACTATAACCGTGTGTACGGCTACTACATCGAAGTAACCCGCGCCCAGGCTGAAAATGTACCTGCCGATTACATGCGCCGCCAGACCTTGAAAGGCGTGGAACGCTACATCACCCCGGAGTTGAAGAGTTTCGAGGACAAGGTGCTGTCAGCCCACGAACGGGCGCTGGCACGCGAGAAGGGCCTCTACGAAGCATTGCTGGATTTACTCATCGAAAAACTGACGGATTTACAGAAAACCGCCACGGCACTCGCCACGCTGGACGTGCTTGCCAATCTGGCCGAGCGCGCCGACTCGCTCAAACTCACGGCGCCGGAACTCGCCGACGCGTCCGTGCTGCATATAGAAGCCGGCCGGCACCTCGTGGTGGAACAGGTTATTGAGACGCCGTTCGTACCCAACGACCTGGATCTTCATGAACAGCGCCGCATGCTCATCATCACCGGCCCCAACATGGGTGGCAAATCCACCTACATGCGCCAGACCGCGCTAATGGTGATCCTTGCCCACATCGGCAGCTTCGTACCGGCGGATTGCGCCGTCATCGGTCCCATAGACCGCATCTTCACCCGTATCGGTGCCTCCGACGATCTCGCCGGTGGCCGTTCTACCTTTATGGTCGAAATGGTCGAGACCGCCAACATCCTCAACAACGCCACCGACAAGAGCCTGGTGCTCATGGACGAGATTGGCCGCGGCACCTCCACCTACGACGGCATGTCGCTAGCATCGGCAGCAGCCAGCTACATCGCGCGCGAACTCAAATCCTTCACGCTCTTCGCGACCCACTACTTTGAACTCACTGCACTCTCGGAATTACTGGACGGTTGCGCCAATGTGCATCTGGATGCCACCGAGCATGAACACTCGCTGGTGTTCCTGCATGCAGTCAAGGAAGGCCCGGCCGACAGGAGCTACGGCCTGCAAGTGGCAGCATTGGCTGGCATCCCGTCTGCAGTGATCGCCCAGGCGCGAGAATACTTGGCGCGCCTGGAACAGACACCGCGGCGTTTAAATGAAAAGCCGAAAGACGAGCAACAACTCGGGCTGTTCGTTCCGCCGCCCTCAAACATCGAAGAGAAATTACGTGCAGTTAATCCAGACACACTCACACCACGTGAGGCACTTGAACTGTTATACAAGCTGAAACACGAGGCTATAAAGCGCACGGACCGGTGAAAACACTCAGCCTGCGATTGCTGGATCTACACGGAGCGAGATTGCCTCTGACCTTCCCCCCAAAACAGTACCAACCCGGATGTGGGGAAAACAACATATCATGCCGCCTTACTGGCGAATACTGCTGGGGGTAAGTAGCCCAGCGCACTGTGCGGTCTGACTTCGTTGTAATGGC
>JBOIBD010000004.1:0-36439 GCA_050739415.1 Gammaproteobacteria bacterium
ATATTGAGCACCGTACCGCCGGAATCGGTGGCAGCTGAGACACCCACCATGTAGTCAGTGGCAGACGAACTGCAGTCGGCTCCCTGTGTCAGCAGCTGCGGAGCCGCGCCGGTGCCTCCAGGGGAAGGTGGATTGACCGCTTTAGTCTGCGGATCGGAGGAAACCTTGAAAACGATGATGTCACTGGCGTTCAGGCTGGTCGCAGCCAGCGGCATGTTGAAATAGCCATTGATGACCGCTTGTGTTCCGAAGCCATCGAGATGGTTCATGGCCACGATCGTCCCATTGGCTGGGCTACTTGGATCACCTGTCACCGGGATGTTGAGGGTGCCCGAGGTGCTACCGTTGAAATACAGGTCATTGGGGAATGGCCCGATGCCGCTCAGAGGCGTGAAAGTCGCCTGGAAAGAGGTGGTCTGGTTCGGGTTGGTATTGGTGGTGGAATTATTGCCTTTGACGCAGGCAGTCAGGAGAACAGCAAGGACTGTGAGCAGGACCAGCGCGCGCTTATTCATTTGTTTCCCTCCATAAACGGCGATTTAGGGTACGCTGGACATGCGCTCCCGCGCAAGCATCCGTGGCTTCTGCGCGAGAAATATCCAAGCTGTCGACTTTGTAGGGCTTTTAGCATGTTTAACCCCGGCCGTGGCTATAAAAACGAGTTTCGCATTATTGCCGGTCAATGGCGTCGGCGGCGGCTCAAGTTCTCTCCGCTACCCGGTGTGCGACCTTCACCGGACCGGGTCCGGGAAACGTTGTTCAACTGGTTGCAACACAGTGTGGGCGGTGCACGTTGTTTGGACCTGTTTGCCGGCAGCGGTGCGCTTGGTCTGGAGGCGCTCTCCCGCGGTGCCGCGAGCGTACTATTCGTGGACCGGGAGCGGCAGATAGTCGAAACCTTGCGCACGCACCTGGATGTACTGAACGCCCCAAATGGTGCAGTGCTGCAATCCGATGCGCTGGCGTATTTGCGCGGACCGCCGCAAGCCTTCGATATCGTATTTCTGGATCCACCGTTTACGTCATCGGAACTGTTGAAGGAATCAGCCGACGCGCTCGAACGGTACGGCTGGCTGGCTGGTCAAGCTAGAATTTATGTGGAATATCCCTTAGGCACCAAGCTTGTGCTGCCGGATGCCTGGGAATTGATCCGCGAAAGTCACGCAGGCCGCGTCGGCTTTGCCCTCGCCCGGCAGGCGTCGGTGAAACTTGCTCAGGACTGAAAAGACCGCTATACAGACCAGCTAAAGGAGACCCCATGTCCGTCAGCATTCTCTATCCCGGCACTTTCGACCCCATCACCAACGGCCATACCGATATCGTGCGGCGCGCTGCACGGCTGTTCGATCGCGTAGTGGTAGCTATCGCCGCCAACCCCGGCAAGACACCGGAATTCCCGCTGCAAACACGCGAGGTGATGGCGCGCGCAGCACTCAAGGACATCCAGCATGTGGAAGTATGCGGTTTCGCGGAACTCACCGTAGCATTCGCCCACAAGCAGAATATCCAGGCTATCCTGCGTGGACTGCGCGCGGTTTCGGATTTCGAATTCGAATTCCAGCTGGCTGCCATGAATCGTCATCTCGCCCCGGAAGTGGAGACTATCTTCATGTCGCCAGCTGAGCAGTTCACCTTCATCTCGTCCAGTCTGGTACGCGAGATCGCCATGCTTGGTGGGGACGTATCACAGTTCGTGCATCCAGCCGTCATGGCGGAACTGAAAAAACTCAAGAAACACTAGAATAATTGCCGTTAATTTTTGACGGAACAGACATGGCGCTCAAGATCACCGATGCCTGCATCAACTGTGACGTATGCGAACCGGAATGTCCGAACCGCGCCATCTCCCAGGGTCCGGAAATCTACGAGATTGATCCCAATCTGTGCACCGAATGCGTCGGGCATTTCGATACGCCGCAATGCCGGCAAGTCTGTCCGGTGGATTGCATACCTTTGGATGAAGGTCACAAAGAAACCCGCGAAGCATTGCTGGCGAAGTACCAGCGCCTTACCGGAAAGACATCAAATTGACCTGAATGTGCGGTGAATCGCCTTATAGCTGGACATCATCTGCTCGGCCCCGGTTCTTGATTCAAATCAATGCGGTCTTCCACACCTTGAGTCGATACTCCTGAACTTGGGAGTGTTGTAATGCTGGATGTCGCGATAACCGTTGTCATTCATGTTCTGTCCGTCGTGTGGTGGATCGGCGGTCTGGCGTTTGCAACCGCGGTGTTTCTGCCATCCTTGCGTAAAGCGCAACTCGGCGATGCACGCGCGGCGTTTCAGGCCATCGAAAGCCGTTTCGAGCCACAGGCGCGCGTTGCAGTGGTGCTAGTGGGCCTGTCTGGCCTCTACATGCTGATCAGGCTGAACCTGTGGGCCTGGTTTTTACAGGTACGGTTCTGGTGGCTCGATGCCATGGTGCTCTACTGGCTGTTCTTCATGTTTCTACTGTTTGTGCTAGGACCCACCGGCTTGCTCAAACGAGTCATGCAGCGCGGTGGTGACGAGGCAGCCGCATGGCAGCGCATGCACCGGGTGCATATGGTTCTGCTGGTGATTGCGTTAATAATCATAGCTGGTGGTGTCGCGGGTACACACGGGTTTTGAGGCAGTCATGTTGAGTATCGATCCGATTACCGCGTTGTCAAATGAGCATAAAGAACTCACACACTTATTCGCACGTCATCAGGAGGCGCTAGTCACACGTGCCTGGGCGCGTGCTGCGCGTTTGCTGAGTCAATATCAGAAGCGTCTGCTATACCACATCGGATTGGAGGAACGTTACCTGCTGCCGTATTGCGCCGAGGAGAAAGCTGGCGGTCATTGGCGGGCGCATGTTTATATAGCTGAGCATCGGCGCCTTGAAGAATTATTGAGAAAGACGAGTACCCGGTTGGCGGTTGCGCGCCGGCGCGGTGTTAGCTCCATGGCGCTGATAGCGTTAATGGATGAGGAAAAAACCCTGAAGCACGTGGCACAACATCACCATCAGCGTGAAGACATGGCGCTGTTCGAAAGCTTGCGAGAGTCATTACCAGAGGAAGCGCGTACGGCGCTCATGTATGAGCTTGGACGTGCGGATGTTTGGCCAGAACGGAACTAGGTTGGGCACACGATTAAATAAGCCGGCTGGAACGTGACGGAACAGCGGCGTGTGCACAATAAGTGTTTGCCTCCCAGTTGGCAGCGATAGGTTCAATGAACCTGCAGCCAGACTACGGCCACAGAAACGCAAATAAATATCTGAAATGCAGGCCACTGGTGGCTGGGCATGTCGAACACCATGCTGAACTGCAGAAGGCAATCCAGTCGGGTGAGGGATCAACACATGGATATTGTGAGGCCAGCCTCAGTGCATGTGCTTGCGTAGCTTCTCGGTATCGAGAATCGTTACTGTTTCGTCCGCTACTTCAACCAGACCCTCATCGTAGAGTGCGCGCAGTGTGCGTGACAACGTTTCAGGCGACACCGCAACGTGTGCTGCAATCAACATTTTACGTGCTGGCAACGTGACAGTCACGCGTCCACGTTGACCATCCGGCACCAGGCCTAATAAATAGTGAACCACACGGTAGCGGCTGTTCTCCAGGGTCAGTGATTCGATCTCATCCCAGTGTGCACGAATGCGCTGGGTCATCTGCGCCATCACCGCTCGACAGGTCGCGAAAGACTCTTGCAGGATCTCGAGAAATGTCGCGCATTCGAAAGCCACCAGCACACCTGCTTCCACACCTTCGCCATGCACAAGATAACGTGGCTCATCCATGAACATCACGCTTTCGGCAAAAGTCTGGGACGGACGGATAAAGCGCATGATCTTTTCGTGGCCCTCCGGTGACAATCGATAGAGTTTGACACTGCCCTGTCGCAGCAGAAAAAAACTCGTGGCTGTATCGCCTTGACTAAATAGATGTTCGCCGGTGGCAAAGGACCGCACATGAGCGTGCGCCAACACCTGTTCGCGCTGGTCGCCGGTCAAGGCAGAGAACAAATGATGATGGCGCAGCTCGCGTGCCAGTATGCTGTCAGATTCCATGCGAGTCCTTACAACCAGGGTTGGGACACTTGACGTGCATCAAGGCGCAATCGCTACGACTCGTTGCACTATGCTCCACGCTTAAATCGATATGAGGTAAGGAGCGAGTGCCATGACACATGTAGTCACGGACAACTGCATCAAGTGCAAGTATACCGATTGTGTGGAAGTCTGCCCCGTGGACTGCTTTCACGAAGGTCCAAATTTCCTGGCCATTGACCCAGACGAATGCATAGATTGCACCCTGTGTGTGGCGGAATGCCCGGCAGAAGCTATTTTCGCCGAAGATGACGTGCCAAACGGCCAGGAGCACTTCCTGGCCATCAACGCGGAATTAGCGCCCAAGTGGCCAGTGATCGCCGCCAAGATCGCAGCACCGGAGGACGCGAAACAGTGGGATGGCGTCCCGAACAAACTCCCGTTGCTGAAGCGCTGAGAGTGCAGGAATGAATCATGGCGAGCGCACTTGAAACACCCAATGCCAAAAAGGTGTATTACGTTACTTGGAGTGATCTACCATTGTCCTGTCCGACGCCCGAAATGAGCTTATGGAATTCGCACCAGCGCGTCTATCTGCCCATCCAGGAAAGCGGCCGAGAGCAATGTCCCTATTGTGGGTCGATCTATGTACTTGTGGGGCCGGCGTTGCCAGACGAGCAGATTGAGCAGCCAAATATCGAGATCGAGTATCTGCACGATCAAGCTATAGAACACGACCGGCACTGAGGCAGGATTTACAAACTGGCTGCGCATGCCCGGCGACTTAATATTTATTATGTTTGACACCATTCCGTTTGTGATTGCCGTTTGATTGCCAAAATTGCGGCTTGATTGACGCCTCGGATTCAGCCGATGGAGTCTTCAGCGCAAGCGCCAAATTGGCTACGAACTCACGCGATGATGCCGAACAATCGCCCGATTCCGGCCGTCAAGACCATTGCGAGTGCGCCCCAGAACGTAACCCGGATGGCGGCTTTCATCATCGGCGCACCACCGGCCTTGGCGGCGATCCCTCCCAATACAACAAGCAAAACCAGTGAGAATACGGCGACGAAGGTTATGAGCTGCGCAAGCGGAATCAACCAAGCCAACAACAACGGCAAGGCCGCACCGATTGCAAAAGTTACAAGCGACGAAAGCGCGGCCTGTACCGGTCGTGGCCGACCACTCTCGGTGATCCCGATATCATCTCTGGCGTGCGCACTCAGTGCATCGTGCGCCATCAGCTGTTCGGCAACTTGACGTGCCAGGCCGGATGACAGGCCGCGCGACTCATAGATCTTTGCAAGCTCGTTTCTCTCGAACTCGGGGTTTTCCGCCAACGACTTGCTTTCCAGGGCAAGATCCGCTTGTTCCATGTCGGATTGGGAACTGACGGAAACGTATTCTCCGGCTGCCATGGACATCGCTCCCGCGACCAGCCCGGCCAGGCCCGCGAGAAGAATGTAGTTTCGTGCTGCATGCGCAGCGGCGACACCGATGATCAAGCTCGATATGGATACGATACCGTCATTCGCGCCCAGCACCGCCGCACGCAGCCAGCCCGCTCGGTGTGATTTGTGTACATGGCGACTCATGTTGATTCCATTTAACCCCTGACATGGAACTTCAAGAATATGAGAATTATGTGGGCGATAAATTAGATACTAACAGAGGTTTGACCATCTCTGCCCGCGAAGCGGTGTGGCGCTTCTTGTACCCGGACGCTGCATTCAATGGTTACTTTGGCATACAGGCTACAAAAATGGGCACCAGTATAATGGGGGGATCCTGGTTTCTAACCGAGCTAGGTACAAGTACCGTGAACCGGAGCTGACACAGTCACCGTGCTCTGTCAAATATGAACAGATGCGCAACTACCGATAACCGACTCCCTTTTTCCTGTGACAACAAGTCCGAAATTGTTCTATCAGACAGCGTGTATGCACTGTCACAGAACCCGCGCACAGTACTATCGGGCACCTCTAAAAATTGATCTTTTGCTTTCTGGGGGTGTTAGAAATGACCTCGGAAGCCTCATGTACTAGCGTGTACACTCCGGTTCCTCGGTCATTTCTGCCTACCCAGAAACCAAAGTCTCTGATTTTTAGAGGTGCCCTATCCTCAATAGCCAGAGAACTCTTCAGTACGTATGTTGTCTTCGTTGGCGCCGGCTGCAACGAGCATCTGGCGCATTGCTTTAACCATGCCAGCAGGGCCCGACAGGTAATAAATAGGTACTGTCACATCCGGTACGTATTTCTTCAACATCTTGGCGTCTATAAAACCAACTTCACCAGGCTTACCGCCCACCGGCGCCTCGTTATAAACCGGGACAAATTTGAAATTCTTGTTCTCGCTCGCGAATCTTTCAAAATCAGCGGTGAAAGCTGCGTCGGCAACTGTCTTGTTGCTGTAAAGCAAGGTAATGCTGTGAGGTAACTTGTCGTGTGTAGCTTGGGCAATGATGCTTCGCACCGGCGTAATCCCGATACCGCCGATAAGGAATACCGCAGGAGTTGTACTGGTTTTGTGAAGCCTGAAGTCGCCATATGGGGCATCGAGTTTTACTTGCGTACCCTCAGGGAGACTCTTGAGAACGCGCTTGAATGCTGTATCCCGCATTCTGGTTGCGGTCTTTAACTTATTTTCATACGGGGCCGTTATAAAAGAGAAACCCCGAGTGTTACCCTCCTGATCAGTCTGAGGCGGATCAATCAAGGTAATATCGCAGAATTGTCCGGGGACATAGTTGAATCCCGCCGGCTTTTCCCACTCGAATGCCATCGTACCGTTGGCCACGGTCTCCTTTTTGAGTAATTTGATTGTGTAAATTGGCATGCTTATCTCCTTAATAGTGATGACTCTCAAGAGGCGGTCTCAAGATCGAGATGCAACTGATGTTCAGTTCGTGATGTCGAGAGTCGCAGGCGCGAGTCGCAGGTGTTCATTATAAACCTGCAAGGGTGGGTGGAGACATTTTACTGGATACGGTGATCCGTATATTAGCAAAGCCTCGGTTACAAGCATGAACGGAACCAGCTTCACTTGGTCATGTTCTTGCTGATGCTTTCGACCTGCTCGCGCTATGGCAAATGCCAAAGTGACCGCACACGTGTTACTTCACTGTATCGGGTTTACACTGTGATACTGAATTTACAACGTATACAACAACACTTATGACTCAAACGGGCCTGCTGAAGACCACGCGCGCACTCGCACGCGAAGCCGAGGGTTTAAGGTTGCGCACACCGAGCCATGTCTATAACCCATTGATCTATGCCTGGGCGGCTCATCGGGAATATCTGCGGCGCTACGGTGCGAAGCGCGGGCGGGTGTTGCTGCTGGGTATGAACCCAGGACCTTGGGGTATGGCACAAACGGGCGTGCCATTTGGCGATGTGGTGATGTTGCGCGAGTGGTTTGGCATTGAAACGCAACTGAGCGAGCTGTTGCCGAAACAACATCCCAAGTACCCGATCCTCGGCATGGCCTGTCACCGCAACGAAGGGAGCGGTTCACGGCTTTGGCGTTGGGCTGAGGCGCGTCTGGGTCCGCCGGAGGAATTTTTTTCACGCTTCTTCGTATGGAATTACTGTCCGCTGCTGTTTATTGGAAAAGGGCACAATCTTACGCCGGAGCATTTGAGCCGGCGCGAGGCCGAGGCATTGGCCGTGGTGTGTGATCGCGCGTTGGCGGCCGCCATCCGGGTATTGGCACCGGTTGCGGTCGTGGGAATCGGGCGCTATGCCGAACGGTGTGCTACGGACTTACTCGGTGCGGAGGCCGACGTGCGTTATTTGATTCATCCGAGTCCGGCCAATCCGATGGCGAACCGCGATTGGCCGTCCCTAGCAGAGAAAGTGCTCAAGCCATGGTTGCCACCGCGCCGAGTTCGGTCTCATCGCCAGACGGTCGTCTAGCGCGATAACTCTTGGAGCCACGGTGCGGAACGGACAACATCTCATTCAGAACCGACTGTTAACACCTTGCCCGGATTCATGATGCCCTGTGGATCCAGGGCTTGTTTGATCGTTCGCATGAGCGCGAGCTCGATGGGATCCTTGTAGCGCACCAACGCATCACGCTTGAGCTGACCCACCCCGTGCTCGGCGCTAATTGACCCGCCCATGGCATGGACACTGTCGTGCACCAATTCGAAAACGGCATCCTGTTGGGCCAGTAGATCGGCCTCGCTCCAGTTGTCGCCGCGAGCCACGTTGTAATGCAGATTGCCGTCGCCCAGATGGCCGAAGATCACATGACGTATTCCGGGGAAAGCCTTCTGCAGGGCACGATTGGTGTCCCGAACAAACGCGACCATGCGCGACACCTGGATCGAGATGTCGTGCTTGATACTCTTGCCGGTTTCCTTTTCGGCCAAAGGAATGCTTTCGCGCAGATGCCACAGGGCTTGGCTTTGCGCGATGGATTCGGCGATTACCGCGTCCTTCACGCAGCCGGATTCAATAGCTTCGCCTATGACGGATTCGAAACGTCCGCGGGCATGCGCTTCACTTTCGCTGTCGGTCAGTTCCAACAAGACATACCACGGCAGTGCCGCCGCAGCACCTTCGAACGGCAAGTGTTGCTTGGAAAAACAAAGCACCACCGCCTTGAGACAGTCGCCGGACATCAGTTCGAAGGCAGTGAGCGAGGCGCCAAACCCGTGGCGCGCGCGCGTCAGCATGGCGATCGCGTCCTCGATCGATGCCAGTGCTAACAGTGCAGTGCAGCGCGCAACCGGTTGAGGGTAGAGCTTGAGGGTGGCGGCAGTGATGATCCCGAGCGTGCCTTCGCTACCTATATATAAGTCACGCAAATCATAGCCGGTATTGTCTTTGCGTAGTCCGCGTAAGCCATGCCAGATATTGCCCTGCGCGGTGACAACCTCGAGGCCGAGAGTGAGCTCACGAATCGTGCCGTAACGTAGCACCTGAGTGCCGCCGGCGTTGGTGGCCAGATTGCCGCCGATGGTGCAACTGCCCTCGGCCGCCAGGCTCAAAGGGAACAGGCGTCCCGCCTCTCGCGCGGTCTCCTGGACAGTCTGCAGCACGCAACCGGCATCAACTTCAATCGTGTCATTTTCTACATCTATGCTACGAATGCGGTTCAAACGTTTGAGGGATAGCACAATCGCACGACCCGAATCATCTGGCGTGGCACCGCCGCACAGACCGGTGTTGCCGCCTTGCGGCACGATCGGCACGCCCGCCCCAGCGCATGCACACACTACTGCAGCGACCTCTTCGGTCGAGCCAGGGCGCACCACCGCTATGGCTTTACCGCTGTAGCGCTCGCGCCAGTCCATCAGGTATGGAGCCGCATCGGCACCCGTTAATACGTGTGATTCGCCCACAGCAGCGAGCAAGGCATCCAGGTGATTCATGACTAGTTGTTTCCCTAATTCATTGCCATGCAATCCTGCATTGTAGACTCCGGTTGAAGCCACGCAAAATGGCAATAAGCATTAACCAAGCGGGTCATAAGGTGACCGATAGCAGAATTGCGGTCAAATGACTGCTATTAAAAAAATGGTGTAGTGTCGGGGCCCGATTCTTTTCAGACGGCGGCGACGGTCCGCTTTCGGGAGGTCTAGTTAGCGACGAAGGTTTAACGTGAATAGTACCGCCAGCAGCGGTTAGCTTGGGATAGTGCCGACGAAACCGGCAGCAGGCCATTATCTGCCTTTTTGAAAAACTGGATGTCCTTGTCCCGTGTACCAATAGACTGGCCGAAAAGCATCAGTGGCTTGCGAAACGTGGACGATGCGGGCGCGCACAGTGCTCTGATGCCTGCGTTTGCGTCGAGGGAAGCTAGAGAATTTGCTAGTGGTGTTATAGGTTCGGCTGCATAAGCTCTGCAAGAGGGGTAAACGTGAAACAGCAATCAACAAAAGAAACGCTATCGTTCGCAGAGTTGATCTGTACTTCTCGTTATCGGCAGTCACGCAACGAATCCAACCCCTTAGGTGTGCGACCGCAACCGCTATGCACACGGAGATGGTAGAGGCCATCGCGATGGTCATTTCGACAAGAATGTTGGGCCTCGGGTGACTGTATCTCCTTCATAGACTACGAATAGACCCCGCTGTGCTCTACTGTGGACACGAACTCAAGAAGGAAATCCTTGTCTTCAGGATAATATTTTGCACGGGATATGTCTGTGCCAGCGAATGCTTCGATCGCTTGATGCGAGCTCCAGAATGTAAGTGTTGTGAAGTGAGTGGTATCGCCATCGACACGGCGAAGAATGTAGGCGGCAATATTGCCGGGAATGCTCCGATAGTCTGGAAGTGCATGACTCTCCAAGAATGCCAGATAGTCGTCGGCTCTGGACGTGGATGTCATGCCATGCCATGTGCGTGCAATCATGTTCGTCTCCTGGTGCCTGATTCAATCCGGCCCGCGAAGCAGGTTCGGCAGGGATGGATTGCCAGCCGGCGGCCCCGAGAAAACGGTTCGCGCGCACTGCTTTTCAAAGGTAATGTTGACCACGCGCCCTATCGCGCGTGTTCGGTGCGTGGTACCCGCGGGTATGACGATGCTTTGCCATTCGGCAATCGTGACTTGAGTACCATGCGCAAAATCAATCTGAAGTTCACCGGTTACCACAAGAAAGAATTCATCGGAATCCGGGTGGTGATGCCAACGGTACTCCCCTTCGAATACCGACATCCGCACGCACTCCTCGTTGACATCGAACAGGACCTGATTCCGGTAAGCATCGGTGATGGCGGCTTGCTCCGATCTGATGTCAACGACAGTCATAGCGGGATGGCGCGCTGTTTCGGACGAATATTCTTGGGCCGTTGGAAATCTGGATTTCATATCGCGTTCCGATTGCAGAATCATCTCGCCGTCTCTGACATTGCCTATCAAGCCAAGTACTCTGAGGCGAAGCCTCACCAAAGGGAATGATCACGAAGTCCTGGACGGAAAGATAGGGTTAATGCCGAACAACCGCGCGCCCGTATCCGTACGCGGTCTGTGACTACTTCCGGGTTTGAAGAATAGATACGTGCCAGCGCCGAACCGTTGCTCGCCTTCGATGATTTCGCCGCTGACAACGTACACCTCCTCGCCCGCATCATGTACATCAAGCACCGGCCAGATGCTGCCAGGTGCCATGTCTACTACCCACACGCGCAAATTATTCGTACTCGGTAAGTCGCGACGGGAACAACCGGGCCCGACGACAATCGGGTACACGTCGTCCACTCGTATTGCTTCGAGTATGTTTTCGATCAACACTGACGATCCCCGATCGATTGTGATTCCCATGCCGACATTGCCTGTCAGTTCTTGCAATCCACGCAGGTCCGCGCGGATGGTTGCACGGTCGCGGTGCGAGGCACGGGATTCGCGCGGCGTCCTTGCGCTTGGCCAAGCAGCATGCCGCCGAGGATCAACGCACCGCCTGCCGCCATGGTCATCATCAATGGTTCGCCCAATGCCAGCCATGCCCACAAAACTCCAAAGATTGGTACGAGATAGGTCACCATGGTCGCGCGCGGCGCACCGACGCGTTGGATTAATCGAAAATAGAACGCAAACGCGAGGCCGGTGCAGACCACGCCCAGTACGATCAAGCTGACCCAGGCCTGTGCCGGGATTTTAGCGGACGGCCACTCCCATACCGCGAATGGCGCCAGCAACACCGCGCCGGAAGCCAGCGTCGTCGCTGCTACCGCGATGGGTGGCAGATCGGCGAGATAGCGCTTCACGATGTTGGCGGAAACGCCATAGAACAGCGCCGCCAGTGCACCCGCCAGCACTGCAGGCCCCAGGCTCGCGCCAGCGAGATCGCCGCTAGCCAGCACCGCGACGCCGACAAGTCCTGCAAGCAGGCCCACTAGCCGCCGCGCGCTGATGCGTTCGCCGAACAGCGCGAACGCCGCCAGTGCAGCAAACGGTACTGCCATGCTGTTCACGATGGCACTGACACCAGCCGGCGCGCGCTCGGCACTCCACGCAAACAGCAGGAACGGAATCAGCGTGTTGATCAGTCCGATCGCTGCGAGCTGCGGCCAGCGCGACAGCGGAAAGCGGTTGCGCTCGCGCCACAAGAACGGTATCAATACCAATGCTCCCAGCGCGAGCCGTACTTCCACCAACGGTACCGGGCCAAACTTCGGTGCAGCGATTCTGAGAAACAGGAACGATCCACCCCAGATCGCCGCCAACAACAACAATTCGGCTGGGGTGCGCCAATCCCGACCATGCTGCTCGCCGTTGCGCACAAGCCCTCCGCTGCGCTGGGTTCGCGTTGGCGGCGTGTCTTCGTCGCGGACCAGTAAGCGCGCGGTCTCCGCGTCGGTAATATGCCCGCCAAGAAACAGCATGCCGCCGGACAGCTTTGCAAGTTCTCTCAACATGGGACGCCTTCATGGGTATTGCGCAAATGTGCTACAAGGCGCAACAATATGCGCAATTCACTGCTTGCGGTAGCGACGATTTTTCAAAGTAGTGTTGAGGAAATTTCAACATGGGACGCACCCCGCTGAACCCCTTACAGACCTTCGTCGCCGCGGCCCGCGCGCAAAACCTCACGCGCGCCGCCGAGTGTATGCACCTGAGTGTGAGCGCCTTGAGCCATCAGATCCGCCAGCTGGAGGAGCGGGTTGGTTGCAGTTTGTTTGTTCGCAGCCCGCGTGGATTGAAACTGACGGCCGAGGGTCGCAGGCTGCTCGAAAATGTCGCGCCACACCTGGAAGCGATCGAGGTAGCGCTGAAACCGCTGTGCGCACACAGCGATAACACCCTGACGCTGTCGGCGATGCCATCGATGACGACAAGCTGGCTGCTGCCTCGCTTGCCGCGTTTCGTGACCCTGCATCCGGAGATCGAATTGAATCTCCACTCGTCCATCGAACTGGTGGATTTCGCCGACGGCCGCTATGACGCCGCATTGCGTTATGGCGCGGGGAAGTGGCCGAATGTCATCGTCGAGCCGCTGCTGGAAGAATGGCTGACTCCGGTCGCCAGTCCCTCATTGCTGGCTGGGCGCAAGCGGCCACATCTTGAAGAGTTGGGCGAGCTGCCGCTATTGTGCCCCGAGGATCCATGGCAGGAATGGTTTGCAATACACGGTGGCTATCCCCCGAAACGCTATGCCGCGTCGTTCAGCGATTCTGAATCGCGCCAGCGCGCGGCGGTCGAAAGTATCGGCGTGGCGCTGGGTCGCACTACCATGGTCAGGCCGCTAATCGAGGCCGGACAATTGGTCACATTATTCCCCGAACTGATGAAGGCGGATGCCGCGCACTACCTCGTGTATCCGGAGCGTTCCCGCAAGCATGCCGGGTTCGTTGCGTTCCGCGAATGGTTGATGGACGAAGCCGTCAGTTTTCGTGCAGTGCCCCCAGCCGGTTTGGCGAAGCAGTCCCAGCCGCGTGCGTACACGACGCGGCGTCGCAAGCGGGCGTGAATCAATTACCGCCGCACGGATCGCACACCATCAGGTGTTCGTAGACGTGGATTCCCTGGTTTGAACAGTCAAACGCGGTTGTGTAGTCGTCCCTGTCAATGACTCACTTCAAGATGAGGGCTTTGAACCTATTTCAAGCTCTCTCGATAGCGATTTGGTGCTTACATGCTCCGCTGCTCTGGGTGACCATCATCGCCGGCCAAACGGACCGGCAGCGGTAACGCGCTGACCGCTGCAAGACTGAGCGAGAACTAACGGTCGCGTGACTACGATTGAGGAAGCAGACATGGTGTCGGGACCACCCTTACTAGTCGTCTATGGCGACTGTCCACTCCTCGGACCGGAGCGAGACGGTCGTCGTCCGCGCGCGCAATCAAGCTTCCTATACGCGGTTGCGGATAAGTTCCCGACTCTGCAGCAGCGCCGCAATGTGCAACATGAAGAATAACGGCACAAGGAATGCCGGGATCAGCAGCAGCGGCAGTGTCGCCATCGGACCGGTGCTGATCTGTCCGGGAGTTCCCGTAGCGAACATGGCACTCAAGGCTCCAATGCTGATGGCCACTACGAGATCCAATATGCCGAACAGATTCCAACGGATGAATGCAGTGCTGGTGGCGAAGCCAGGTTGACGCACAAGTGCAATCATGATCCACGGGGCCGTTACGCCAATGGCCATGTCGCCGAGACCGGCGGGAAAGGCGAACACGGCTGGGAGCACGTTATGCGCGTACAAGGCGAGGAAGCCCAGACCAGCAAACCGCCAAGCCTGCATTCCCGCGATGAGACGAAGATCCAGCGAGAGCACGAACTCGCGAAACGATTGCGAGAGGTGCATCCACGCCCAGAAGAGCAGCAAGGGTGCAGCGAAACTTATCGCAATGGCCAGCGGAGGTTTCCCGGGAGGGCCGACGAATGCGCCGACGGCGCCGAGTGAGACGATGAGCAGGAACCATGCGGACAGTGCGATTGCGACGGCCAAGCGAATCCCGCGACGCCCGCTGGGCTCAGACCCGACAGCCCTGGGAAGTACTTGCGTTGTCATGACGTTCTCCTTGAGTTACTTGCGTCTTGCAAGTTACTATGGAAAGTAGCATGATGACTTGCATATTGCAAGTAACTTGTATCCAAAGGCATGGAGAGCTGAACAAATGATCACAAAGCCCATCGTTCGTTCTGCCTGTGCGGTTGCCAACTCGCTCGACATCCTGGGTGACAAGTGGTCGCTGTTGGTGGTACGCGACCTGCTGCACGGCAAACACACCTACAGCGAGCTCTCGCGCTCGCCGGAGCGCATTCCGACCAACATTCTCGCGGATCGTCTCAGGCGACTCGAAAGTGCTGGCATCGTCACCAGCACCCCCTACCAGCAGCACCCGGTGCGCTACGCTTACACGCTTACCCCAAAGGGACGTGCTCTAGGCGACGTATTGCTCGCGTTTGTGCGTTGGGGCAAACAGCACATCCCGGGTACCGTCGCAATTAACCAGGGGCCAGTAGGCGGCCGAGTTGCGGCGTCGGACTCGAACTTACGCCGCACGCGCCCAAAGCGCACCAAATGAGGCGGCGCAGCGTTTTCGATTGCCGGCATGACATCGTCCGAATGGTCTCTATTCAGAGGGGGGTGATAATGACCTGTCGACGACCGCTCCTGGCCGACAGGCGCCTGTCGAACGATGGGGGGCCGCCAAAAACGGACGCTGATTTCGATGTTCAGCCCGTTAAGTATTCGGACTGGTGCAGACTGTCAGCGAGATTGCCGGGAAGCGTGCAACGATGTGACATGGCGCGTACACCTCGCATTCTCGCCAACACGCTCTATCGTTCTGCCTGCACTTTTGGTCAGGATGACTTGAACCCCAGACTTACATGGAGTTGAAAGCAGCAAGTGTGTGGGTTTCGATACTGACTTGCGCACGCGCCATATCCTCGGATTTGAAAGCGTATAGCGAGTCCAGAAAAGCTACCGCGTAACTTCCCGGGCTCGACGCCTTTTCAGCGGCCGCTTTGCCGGCAAGTGCGAAGTGAGTGTGCGCAGCAATTGTTGCCTCAAAATCGCTGGCCAGACGGATACCATTCGCGTCACGTTGGGCTGCCAGATAGGCGGCAGTAACCGCTCCGAGCGAACAGCCGGTGCCCACAACCCGTTGCATCAGTTCATGACCGCCTGCAATCCGGGCAACCTGCACGCGGTCTTCAAAAACAGCCACCACGGCATCTCGGGCTCCGGAGATGGCCACCACGCCGCCGGTGGATTTCGCCAGCCGTACCGCCGCGGGCAAGGCGGCGTCGACTTCATCCGCGGAGTCCACACCGCGCCCACCGGGACCCATCTCGGCCAAGGCCATGATCTCCGACGCATTCCCTCTCACGGCAGTCGGCTGGCAAGCCGCGGCCAGGCGGATTCTCGAAGTGCGGAAGGAGATTACGCCCACGCTGACCGGGTCCAGTACCCAAGGTTTGTTGAGCGCGTGCGCAACATTGATGGCGGCGTCCGCCGCAAGTAACTGGTGGTTCGTGGCGGTGCCGAAGTTGATCAGGATGGCATCGGCAATGCCAGCGAATTGCCCAGCATCCGCTTCATGGTCAAGCATGGCCGGCGAAGCACCAATTGCGAGGAGCACATTGGCAGTGAATTCTTGCACCACAGTGTTGGTGATGTTTTGGATCAACGGCGCCTTGGCGACGAGGCGTGAGTGTAAAGTCGACAGGTCAAGAGCGGTCATCGCATTGCCTTCGTTGGAATTAACCGGATCAGTTTTAATGGATAGGTTCACAGCTTGTAGTTACGCGCTGGTCCGCATGATTGAGCAGCCGGATGCAAACGAGCACCTTATGCTGTGATTGCGACTGTACCACGCTTGACTGCGGCCGAATCGCACACAAATCATATGCTTTTTTTGTCCTCAGATGGTAGAGGATCACCCTCAGGAGGAAATCATAAAGAAGTTACTAATATAAGGCCATCACCGGCGTCCTCGCAGCCGTTTTATCATTTGCCGTGTTCGCACAAAGCCAAGTTACCAAAGAAATAAGCACCGCTCATGCGTAGGCGCTGATGGCACAAAGTGCGACCACCGTGACAGATCCCCATACTTATTGCGCAACAGGTTCTCCAGCAGCATCATGAGAGAATAGGGGAGACGTGAGACTTTGTATTTCGGTACAAACGTATCCAGTTTGAAGATCTCATAGGTCTTGTCGTCGACGGTCAGGCTGGAACGTGATTTGAAGCTGTTGTCCATGATGGACTTCCGAATTATTGTCCATGAGGATTGCTGAATTACTGATTGTGATCAGAGCTGCTATCGGTAGCGTGTCGAGACCTTTAAGACCAAAACGATATTTACTTTTAGACCTTCTGTCCTGCGTCAATCTTTCTGCTTTGCAGATACCGCATCCATTCAGTGTTCGCGTTCCACCATCAGTTTCTTGATTTCCGCGATGCCGCGTCCAGGATTCAGGCCCTTGGGACAGGTGCGTGTGCAATTGAGGATGGTATGACAGCGGTATAACTTGAAGGGATCCTGCAGTGCATCCAGGCGCTCGCCCGTGGCCTCATCGCGGCTGTCTGCGATCGCGCGATACGCCTGCAACAGTACCGCAGGGCCGAGGAAACGCTCGGGATTCCACCAATGGCTCGGACATCCACTGGTACAACAAAAGCACAGGATGCATTCAGAATAACCATCCAGTCGAGCGCGCTCTTTCGGAGACTGCAAGCGTTCACGATCGGGCAGAGGTGAGTAGGTCTTCAGCCACGGCTCGACCGAGGCATATTGCGCAAAGTCGTGGGTCTGATCCCCCACCAGGTCCTTGATGACCGGCATGTTGTTGAGTGGATAGATCTTTACGATGCCGGGCACGTCCTGAATGGAGCGGGTGCAAGCGAGCCAGTTCGTCCCATCAATATTCATGGCGCAGCTTCCGCATACGCCCTCACGACAGGAACGGCGGAAGGTCAGGGTGCTGTCTATCTCGCTCTTTATCTTGATGAGTGCGTCCAGCACCATCGGACCGCAACGATCCAGGTCGATGAAGTAGGTATCAATGCGGGGCGCCTCGCCGCTGTCGGGATCGTAACGGTAAACCTGGAACTCCTTTACATGTTCTGCGTGTTCGGGCTTAGGCCAAGCTTTGCCTTCATGGATACGCGAATTTTTCTGCAAGCCGAAATTGCGCGGAAAAGGCCCGTGCGGCAACGCTGAATTGCGCGCGCGCGCATTAGCTGGCAGGCCGAATGCGCGTCGCTTGGTCTTGTCTGTCATGATCGCATCCACTTATGGGCTATGGCGGTCACCGCGATACGCGTTCGATTTTCCCGCAGGCAATCGGCAGGGTGACTTGCGCCGGGATGGTCCCGAGGGATGCGACACTTGCTGGAAGTTTGGTGGTTGCGGGAACACCGTGGATAAAGATCACCCGCCGGTCGAGGTCAAGTGGTTGACCATCAAACGCTTTAGCAAAAGCGGCTTGCAGGGCTTTCAAAGAAACGGTGGTCTTGTATTCGTAGCTGCCGTGAGCCGAGGCTTTCGGGTAGGTGTCACTTGCAACTTGCATCGCGGCTGGATCAGCGTTGAACGGCACCATGGTCGTGCCCGATGTGGGTTCGGTCTCGATCAGATCAATGATGCCATCGTGGTTCACATCCGCAGCTGCGGTGGGGCAGGTGGCCGCAGCGTCGTTCTTGAAGCCGTGGAAGTGCTGCCAATGCTCCACGTTGGGTGGTACTCCGTGCATTTTGATGCGGATTGTCAGGGTGTCACCGCTAATGGTGAAGCGCGCCTCACCTGTAGCCTTGTGCCCGGTGACATTACTGTTCATGGAGTGAAGGTGCGCGACATAGACGGCGCTCGTTTTCGTATGTGTGTTGGCCGCTTGCACAGCAGATGCGCTGGCGGCGACACACAGGCAGCCGGTTAAGGCGAGAATTTGCAGTGATTTGATCTTCATGTTTTGCTCCTTTCACAGATTGCATTGATGCTGGGTAATATAGGCTTCATTCTGCGAACGATCCAACGGCATTCGCTTGCTACATAACACGTAACTGCTGGCGGGATATTAAGTGATGTGAAGGCTTTGGTATAAGTAACTCTGGATAAAGATATTTACTCATGGTGATAACGAGCTAGTCACGACATCTGAGTGATGTATACACAGGTACTTCATACCCGCCGAGGACCGAAGTGCACGGGAATGAAACGAATGAAATAAATTGCAAATGCCAGTGCCCACACGATGCCGGCGAGCGACCATAGATTTGAAATTCCGCTTACGCGCAGAATGGCGGCGAGCGTCACCAGCCCGAATGCCGCCGACATACCATAGCCGGCTGTGATTGGGCGCCCGGTGTGGCCAAGTGGCACGCGCGTCATCATGCCGATGGAGAGCGAACCGAGTGCGCCGACCGTAATCGCGTGCAGCGCGGTGATTTCCGGGAATGCATGGGTCAGAAGTGCTACGCCACGTAGGATGAGCCCGATAGCAAGCCACAGATAACCCAGGTGCAGCACCCACAACATGGGCTCGCGCCAGGTTTTGAGGGAGCGCCAACCCGACAGACGCACGAGCACCAGAAGTGCGACCAGCAGCGAGACAATCGCCAACACCACGGAGCCGGGTAGGCTGATGTCGAGCAGCAGCAACAGCACTGCACCGCCGTTGACGCCCAAGTTGACCCAGCGATGACTGCGCACACCGATGCCGCTCAGGCGTCGCTGCGTGAAAAACGGGATTACGCGGCCGCCGATCACCAGCATGAGTATAGTCAGCAGATCAATCACCCATACGAGTACGTTGTATGGCGTCAACCGGATTACGCCCGTCACGGCGAGGTGAAACAGGATGTCCGCGAGTGCGAATGCCAGCAGTAGCGGGATCAGGAATAGATTGCGTCGATTCCCGCTGCGTAGAATCGGACGCGCTATCAGCACGGCCAAGAGCGGGAAGAACGCGCAATCCACGACTGCTGTGACAGGATAGGGGATAACCGCCGGCAGCAGGAATGCGATACGCGCCGCGAGCCACACCACTACCAGTATCAGTAACGACACCGGTGTAACCGTGGGCAGCTTGGTCCATTCAGCTACTGCCGTGAGCATAAATCCCGCCATTAACGCAGCGGCGAAACCAAACAACATTTCGTGGCCGTGCCATAACAGCGGTGGCAGAGCCGCTGCGGGGATCAGGCCAAGATGCAGGAATAGTGCCCACACCAATATGTCCAGGCTGGCGCATAACGAAGCGCACAGGAACAGCAGGCGGAAGGGCTGTTGCAATAGAGGTGGAACACGCATCTGCTGAGCCGATGACAATACTGTATTCATGAATAGGGTCCTGTAATTTGTACTCGAACTGTGTCGTACAGATTTTTTATGTCAAAAACACCTTTCTCAGGTAAGCCAGATATACATCATCGGTACACAAGGTCTTTCCGGGATCATCGCTAATCTTGGCCACGGGCTGACCATTGCAGCGTGTCATCTTGATGATCATGTCCGGCTGTACAAAGCCCATATCGTTGCTGAGATGCGTGCCAATGCCAAAGCCTACCTGCGTGACGCGATGGTACTGCTCGAATATCCGGATCGCTTTTGGGATATCGAGTGCATCGGTGAACACCAGGGTCTTGGTGAGGGGATCAATATGCATCCTGCTGTAATGCCCCAGCACCTTTTCGGCCCATATGAACGGATCTCCTGAATCATGGCGTACGCCATCGAACAGCTTGCAAAAATACAGATCAAAGTCGCGCAGGAAGGCATCGATGCCGATCACGTCAGTGAGTGCGATGCCCAGATCACCGCGGTATTCCTGGGCCCAGGTCTCTAGCGCGAAACGCTGGCTATCGGCAAGCCGGGGTCCCAGTGCCTGGCACGCCTGCAGGAATTCATGGGCCATGGTGCCGATGGGGACGAGGCTCAGTGTTTTCGCCAACAGGACATTGCTGGTGCCAACGAGATTTTCGGGCAGTGCTTCGGCCAGACGTGCGAGCATGGCGCGCTGCCAAGCGCGGGAAAAACGTCTGCGGGTGCCAAACTCGGTGAACCGGAACTGCCCGTTGTCAGGCAAATTGCGAATCAGTGTGATTTTTGACTCCAGGCGGGATTCGCCTGTTTGCCGGGTTTCGGAAGTGCGCCTGGATTCTCCATACACTTCGCTGATAATTGCCAGCACCGGCACTTCAAACAGGATAGTGTGCAGCCAAGGTCCGCGAATGATGATTTCAAGTCTGTCCTCGGCAGTTGTCACCCGGATGTGGTCTTGTTGCAACTGAAAGATCCGCAGGATATCCACAAAATCCTTTTTCAAATAACGTAGCTGTTTCAAGTAATCCAGCTCATCAAACTTGAAGCGTAAACCGCAGAGGTCCGCGATCTCCTCGCGGATACGTTCGGCGTGATGCGCCAGCTGTTCACCGTGTGCGCGGCAATGAAACCGATACTCCACCTCTGCCGCAGGAAAGTGGTGTAGCACCGCTTGCATCATGGTGAGTTTGTAGAGGTCAGTGTCGAGCAGGGATTCGATGATCACGGATGTCTCAGCATCAGGTGGCTTGTCACTGGGATTGGAGTATACCCGTTCGTCCGGTTTTGGCACTGAATGATTTGCAGCGCACTAGCGACTTGATGCATATCAATGCATTGTTACCTGCTATGGCCTAGAAAGGTGGAAGGTAAGCCAATTTGTGTGCATCGCACCCGTCAATAAACAAAGTTATGCATTACCCAGAATTCTTCGATGCTGCGCCCGTGCTCATGATGCGAGATCCGCTCGCGGGATTCCTGGGCGCCATGCAGGATGGCCTCGTGGACTATCACTATGCGGACGCCGTTATGCTCGCCGGACATTCCTGTCCAACGGTAGCGGCGGCGTTCCTGATGACACGTGCGGCGCTGAATTCATTGTATCCAGACGAGATACCGTTGCGCGGTGGAATCAAGGTCTCGTTTCGCGATGACCAGCGTGCGGGCGTAACTGGAGTAATCGCAAACGTCGTGAGTTTCATTACCGGTGTGACACAGGAAAATGGCTTCAAAGGCATTGGCGGCCATTTCGACCGTCGGCATCTGCTTGAGTTTAATGTTGACATGGATGCCGAGATCCGCTTCACGCGTGTCGACACTAATGCCGCGGCCGAGGTAGCGGCTGATCTCTCCACGGTTCCCATGGATCCGCACGTTCGGCAACTATTGCCAGAGTGCATTTCGGGCAGCGCAAAGGCAAGTGCGGTTGAGGAATTCCGTCGGCTCTGGCAGGATCGGGTACGTCGCCTGCTGTTGGAGCACAAGGACGATAAAGAGGTCATCCAGGTCAGGCTCCTGCAATAACGTAGTCACGAGTCCGAAGCCGATTATCCATTAGCTTTGACTCGTAACGTTTGATGCACTGACAGCACCAAAGTCGAGTGGATCATAGCTTGTCGAGAAATGCGGCAGGCGAATCGAGACTTATAGTATGTTACCCACCAAGGCGCAAGCGGGTTTAGTGAGTCATCGGTAACCTTACCTCGATCTGTCAAACGGATTTACAGCATCGGGAATCAGCATGCGGATATCGGTTGTCTTTCAATCTGTGTGTCTTGTATGCCTGTTGGCAGACTCGCCACTGTTGCTGGCGGCGGAACCATCCGGCTGGTTCGTAAGACTCGGCGTCTTCAATCCCAAAGTGTCCACCAACATCCGGCTGGATGCGCTGAACGGCCAACTCGGCACCAATCTGCATCTGGAATCCGATCTTGACCTACCGGAGCGCCGCACCGTGCCGCAGGGCGCACTGGGTTATCGCTTCACGCCCCGATCTTCGTTGGAATTCGGGTACTTCGACCTGCGTCGCAACGGCAGCCGCGCGATTGACGAGGACATCAGTTACGGCGGGGAGACCTACATTATAAATACCGTGGTAAGCACATTCTCTGACATCCGTACGGAATTTATCCAATACCGCTACGTTTTCCTGGATCGCGATGCCTGGGCTCTAAGTGCCATAGCCGGACTTCACGTCACATATTTCACGCTCGGCCTATCAGATAGCAGCATGGGGGTATCCAAATCCGCGGAGGCCCGGGCGCCCTCGCCGCTTGTAGGTGTGCAAGCTAGTTATGATCTGTGGAATTGGCGGCTGCAGGCGACCGCTGAATATTTCAAGATGACGGTGAACGGACTGCATGGCTATCTCAGCAACTACGCGGTTTCTGTTTCGCACAGATTGCCGGCCGATTTGTCGGTGGAACTTGGTTATCAGCGTGACGTCCTGTCCGTGACTGCAGAACGGAGATCGTTTACCGGCACCGCGCGACTTGCCTATCAGGGACCATTTCTGGCCCTGTGCTACCGCTGCATGCAATAACCCGCACCCGCTCTGTCGTAGTTCGGGTGTTGGTCAGGTGTTGTGTTGTGTTGCCTGCTCCATCTCATCCAGCGCCAACGCGGAATGTGCATAGGCGCCACCGGCACGCATTTCAGCCGCCACCCAGATGGCTTCCATGATCTGTTCTTGAGTATTGCCGACCCGGAGCGCCGCGCGCGTATGTCCGCGGATGCAATAGGGACATTGGGTGGTGTGTGCGACTGCCACGGCAATCAACTGTTTGGTTCTCTCGGGCAGAGCGCCATCGGCGAATACCGCGTGGCTGAATGTGTGGAAAGCTTCCAGCTGTTTCGGTGCCAGGGCTTTGCGACGCGCCGACAGGGCGGGTGAAGCTTCCGGGAAAATAGGGTGTGACATGGGTTATCTCCTGGAAATGAGTGTGATGAAGCTGATATCGGTCAGCGCTTTAAGCGGCGTTTCAGATACCCGGCGATCACTACCGCCTGATTGCGCTCCTCATCGTGCGCTCCAAACAAGATGGTGACGTGAGGATGGGCCTTGACGATCTCTACGAGCTCGCGGGTAGCATCACGATTTGCGCCCAGCTCGGCAAGATAACGGCGTTTGAATTCAGGCCATTTTTCCGGTTCGTGTCCAAACCATTGCCGCAATTCGGTGCTGGGGGCTACGTCGCGCAGCCAGTGATCCACTGCCGCCTTCTTCTTGGTCAGGCCTCTGGGCCAGATGCGGTCCACCAGCAGACGGAAACCGTCGGTACGTGAAGGTGGCAAATACACGCGCTTGAGTTCAATCATAGTCATAGGTCACTCTCCTTGCAGCATTCGGTACGCGCATTCATGTGAAATGGCTGGCGTCCACCGGCGCTGTTTTGTTGTCCATAAAGTATTCATTCAGGTATTTCTCACCCTCATCGCAAAACAGCGTGACGACTGTTTTCAGCTCGGGGTATTTCTCGCGTACACGTTTCGCGGTCAGAAGGTGTGCACCGGAGCTGGGACCACAGAAGAGGCCGTATTGTCGCGCCAGATTACGCATGGTCTGTACTGCTTCCTCGCTGGACACGCTCAGCATCTCATCCACCAGTTTGCCGTGGCACGCAAAAATGCCCGGCACGAAACCGTCCGAGATGCCCTCGATCTGATGGGCTCCGATTTCGCCGCACAACAGCGTGCGCGATTCCGTGGGTTCCATGGCGAACAGGCGAACCTGAGGATTAACCGCACGGAACGCCTGACCCACGCCCACCAGCGTACCGCCGGTGCCCACACCCATCACCAGCGCATCCGGCAGCACGCCTGCCGGTAACTGGCCGAGAATTTCCGGGCCGAGCACTTCCCGGTTCTCCTCAACATTCCAGTCGGATTCAAATTGATGCGGGCAGAAATGGTGCGGCCATTGACCTAGTTCGTTAGCGCGCTTCAATGCCTCGTCCACATGAAAATGCCCACAGAACAAAACCTCTGCACCATAAGCGCGGGAGATGGCTACACGTTCACTGGAGAGTCCCTCGGGCATCACCACCAGCATGCGGTAACCCTTGACCGCCGCGACCAGCGACAAGGCGTTGCCGGTGTTGCCGCTAGTGGCCTCGACGATGGTGTCGCCCGGTTGCAGCAATCCCTGCTGCTCGGCTTTTTCAATCATGTATTTTGCGATGCGCGCTTTGATGGAACCGGAGGGATTGAGAAATTCAAGTTTGGCGAAAACGCCTTCAACTTCCACCAGCGGTGTATCACCGATAGCATCGAGAATATTGGCAGAAATATCTGGATAGTGTGGCATATGAAGGCTTCGCTTTCAGTGCAGGTTATGTTGGCTTACCAGAGAGCCGCCGAGTGTCCAGGATGGCGGATCACTCGCCGGAAAGGTTGCATCAAGTTGTCTATCGATCATGCGCTCGCGTTTATCCGTAGCTTCGTCAAGTGCATCCTTCAATGCTCCGGGACGATGTCCTTTGGGGTTGGCCGTGGCTCTATCGGGAGGCACTTTGTGGGTAAGCAGATAATGTTTATAAAACAAGTAGGACATAATGAATGCCCTCCGATACTGAGAAGTGGAGGCGAAATGTGCGGGATTCAATACTGCACGCCGGTAAATTTGCATTGTTTGACGGGCGTAACGGCAGGCTGTCTGGTAGTCAGTCCGTTTGACCAGCCCTTCGATGATAATTTTATCCACGTTCATGCGCCGAGGCCCACGTTATTGCGTTCCAAAACGCGCTCTGCACGGTAACTGGAACGTACCAGCGGCCCGGCTACGGCTTCCACAAAACCCTTCTCGAGGGCAAGGTCCCGGTAAGCGTTAAATTCATCCGGCGTCACATAGCGCGCCACCGGCAGATGATTTTGTGTTGGGCGCAGATATTGACCCATCGTTACGATGTCGACGCCCACCGCGCGGATATCGTCAAGTGTTTGTGAGATCTCGGCTTCACTCTCGCCCAGTCCCAACATCAGACTGGTCTTGGTGAGCACATCAGGACTCCGCTGTTTGGCAAACGCCAGCACGCCGAGCGTCTGGCTGTAACCGGCGCGCGGATCGCGCGCAAAGTGCGTGAGCCGCTCGACGGTTTCAATATTCTGCGCATAGACTTTGACTTCTGCTGCCAGCACGGTTGCTACCGCCGCGTGCTTGCCGCCAAAATCCGGTGTCAGTGCTTCCACAGCGGTTTGCGGCGTGCGCGTATGTATGGCGCGAATGCAGGCGGCGTAATGCGATGCGCCGCCATCCGGCAGATCATCACGATCCACGGATGTCAGCACCACGTACTTGAGATTCATGAGCTGCACGGATTCGGCCACATGCACCGGCTCAAGTGGATCCAGCCAGCCGTGCGGGTTGCCGGTGTCCACAGCGCAGAACTTGCACGCGCGGGTACACACTGAACCCATAAGCATGAGGGTTGCGGTGCCCCGGCCCCAGCATTCGGCGATGTTGGGACACATGGACTCCTCGCATACAGTGTGCAGCTTGTGCTCATGCACGATGCCGTGCACCGCCTGATAACCGACGCCTGAGGGCAAGCGGACACGTAGCCACGGTGGCTTTGGCAGTGCTTGCAGCGTCTTGTCCACGAACTTGCCACGCTGACCGTCTTTGACCGCGTGTATGCCTTCCGCGGTCACGAACTTTTCACCGCTGCGCGGCGGCACTTTATTGGTCTTATTCTCCATCGTGTTCTCCATCCTGACGATCCCCAGCAGAACGCCCGGCGTAGCCGTAGGCTAGGCCTGTTCCCGCTACACAGCCTTGATTTTCATCAAGGCGGCCGGTGCGGCTGGGGCTTACAGTTTCGCACATTCAGAAGCATGGGTGTATGACGTGTTGCAGTGGTTCCAGGCCGCCCAGGTCGGCGAGATTGAAGACAAGAAATCCAAGGTAATTACCCTCAACGGCTCGGATGTGGCAGTGTTCAATTTAAGTGGCGAGTATTTTGCCATTGAGGATGTCTGTACTCATGACGGCGGGGATATTTCCGGCGGCTGGGTGGAAGGTGACCGTGCGGTATGCCCGCGTCATCTGGCGGAGTTTTCGATCCGGACCGGTGAGGCGCTGAAGGCGCCGGCATACGATGGTGTGCACAGTTTTCCGGTACGTGTGCAGGGTGATGTGATCGAGGTCTGCGATGATCGCGATTAAAGTTTGCGACGTTTCAAACGCTGTAATGACATGATGAGTAACCGCTTGTCGCTTGGCCGCAGCCGCTTGGCCAGAGTTGCGTCATACCCATCCGCGCGAGGCAGAGCGTCTGAACGACACTCTGCATGCGCTTACTCAGTCCACTCATCCCGCCACTCCCACACATGGAGAAGCCCATGTCACTAGCAAATCCCCAAGCCAAGTCACAAGCGAAAGTACTTGATGTACGCACCCTGATTCCCATGGAACGCCATCGCCTGATCTTCGAGACCTATGACAATCTCAAGTCCGGCGAGCGTTTCCTACTGGTGAACGACCATGACCCCGAGCCGCTCTATTATCAGTTCGAGGCTAAACATACCGGCAAATTTTCATGGAAATACGTGATGCTGGGACCGCAAACTTGGCAAGTGGAGATCAGCCGCACTGCGGCTGGCTGAACCAGCCGATACAATGCATAGATGCTAATTGCAGGGCGGGCTGTATCCCCGCTCTTTGTTTTACTGTCTCTTAATATTTGCCACAGATTTATCAGTGCAGTAACCTGCTGACCTCCCCATTCGGAACAAATTCATGAAACTCCGTTTTGCCGGTTTTCTGCTGCTGTTGTTTCCAATACTGGTTCTGGCGGCGCCGCTTAAGTCCGGCCACGATGCGGTTGCCAGCGCCCAGCCCTATGCCACACAAGCGGGCATGCAAGTACTCGAGCGAGGCGGGAATGCGTTCGATGCGGCCGTGGCGGTGAGCGCGGCGCTGTCCGTGGTGGAACCTTACAGCTCTGGGCTTGGCGGCGGTGGATTCTGGTTGTTGCACGATGCGAGGACTGGACGGAACATCATGGTCGATGGTCGCGAGTACGCGCCGGCGGCAGCCACCGCGACCATGTATCAGGACAAAAATGGCAACGTGATTCCCGGCGCCTCGCTCAACGGCCCCTTGTCCGCGGGGATTCCCGGCGAAGTGGCGGCGCTCGCATACATCAACCGGCACTATGGCAAGCTGTCGTTTGCACAGGATCTGGCGCCTGCCATCAAGCTGGCGCGCGACGGTTTTCCGCTCGACCGAATGTTCCACGAGATGCTGGCAAACCGCGCACAGAAATTGAAGCAGTGGCCAGCGGCTTGGGCGGTGTTTTATCCCAACGGCCAAGTGCCTGCCACGGGTTACATCCTGAAACAGCCAGACCTCGCCAACACACTGGAATTGATCGCGAAGCAAGGCGACGCAGGTTTCTATCAAGGCATACTCGCGAAACAAATGGTGGACGCAGTACGCGCGAACGGCGGCATCTGGTCGCTTGCGGATTTGCGTGAGTACAAAGTGATGCTGCGCGAACCGCTGACGGGCGAATACCGCGGTATGAAAATCATATCCGCCTCTCCGCCGTCCTCCGGCGGTATTGTGATGCTGGAAGCACTCAACATCCTGTCTGGCTATGACTTGGCGCGTGACAGCGATCTGATGCAGAAGCATCTCACCATCGAGGCCATGCGCTTCGCCTTCCGCGACCGCGCGGAGTATCTTGGCGATCCAGACTTCGTGAAGATGCCGATCATCAGGCTATTGAGCCCGTATTATGCAGCCGGTTTGCGCGCGGCAATCCTTTCCGACAAAGCCACACCGAGTGCCGATCTGGCACCAGTCACAGTGGTGGCGCCGGAGAGCCATCACACCACCAGCATCGCGGTGATGGACAAGGACGGCGATATGGTGGGCGCGACCTTCACGGTAAATTTCCGTTTCGGTTCCGGGTTCATGCCACCGCACACTGGCGTGATCCTGAACGATGAAATGGATGATTTCGTGTCCAAGCCTGGTGTACCCAACGGCTTTGGCCTGGTGGGCAATTCCGCCAACCAGATCGCGCCACACAAGCGCCCACTGTCAAGCATGATGCCGACCTTCCTGTACACATCACGCGGACAGGCAATCCTTGGCACGCCTGGCGGCAGCCGCATCATCAGCATGGTGTTGCTGGGTACGCTGGATTATTTCAACGGTGGCGATGCCAAAAGCATCGTAAGTATCCCGCGCTATCACATGCAGTATTTGCCCGACTTGGTTTTCTACGAGCCGGGGGCGTTCACGCCGGATGAAATCACCGGCCTGGAAAAAATGGGCTATACGTTGAAAGCGACACATCCCTACGGCAACATGCAATCTATCACCTGGGATTACAAAACCGGTAAGGTGAGTGCTGCTGCTGATCCGCGCGATGTCGGTACCGCGGAAGTGAAGTAAATCAAATCAATTCCCTGCCTATCGCCTCCTCTCCTTCTGAAAGAGAGAGGAAGGGTGCGGGAGTTGTATTATCCTCACCACCTGCCATGACCCCATCCTACACACTCTCCGAGAACGCTTCCTTGTCGAAGCACAATACCTTCCGCGTGCCCGCGCAGGCGACATTGCTCGCGGAAGTAAATGATCCGCAGGCGCTACCAGAATTGTTGACGCTGCCACAAGTGCGCGACAAACCCTTGCTGGTATTGGGCGACGGCAGCAATGTGCTGTTCAGACGTGATTTCAACGGTGTGGTGATAATTATTGCCGCGCGTGGTATTGAAATCATTGAGGATGACGGCGCGAGTGCCGGGATCCGCGCATCAGCCGGCGAGAACTGGAATGGCCTGGTGCGCTGGACGTTGACGCAAGGTTTATGCGGGTTGGAAAATCTGTCATTGATCCCCGGCCGGGTGGGGGCCGCACCCATCCAGAATATCGGCGCCTACGGCGCGGAACTTGCGGAGATGCTCGAAACTGTCGATGCCTTCGACCGGCAGGCGAATATGGTGGTGCGGCTTACCCGAGAGCAGTGCGGTTTCAGCTATCGTCAGAGCGTTTTCAAGCAGCAGCCGGAACGCTGGATCATCGCTGGCGTGGCATTGCGTCTGCATCGTTACGCGCCGCTAAAACTGGACTATGCCGGTGTACGCGAAGAGCTGGCGGCCATGGACATCACCAAACCCACCGCCACAAATGTCGCGGACGCGGTCTGCCGGTTGCGTTTACGCAAACTTCCGGACCCGGCCGTGATTGGCAATGCCGGCAGCTTTTTCAAGAATCCGGTAGTTTCCCCTGAACTGGCGGCACGACTGCAAACCGAACATCCGGGATTACCGGTATTCAACGCACCGGACGGCAAGAAACTCAGCGCCGCGTGGTTGATTGACCAGTGCGGTTGGAAAGGCTTCCGCGACGGCGACGCCGGCGTATCAGACAAACACGCGCTGGTGTTGGTGAATCACGGCAAAGCAACCGGCACGCAAATCTGGTCGCTAGTGCAACGTATTCAGGATTCGGTGCAAGAAAAATTTGGTGTCTGTCTGGAGCCGGAGCCGCGGATTGTCTAGCTGGTTTCGTAGGGTGATTAACCACCGATTCATCGTCCCCACACATCCCGCTCCTGTAACTGTTGCTCACTACCGCTTGCGCCAAATGGGGCACTGAGGTTTTAACTGACAAGACTTACAATGTGAACCCTTTCGCGGCTTGAATTTTCTGTCTCTCAGGTCTCGGAAAATGTGATCGAGTTTTCCCCTGGTTTCTTCTATAAATGCGTTATCGAAACGAAGCGAAATTGTTTTGGAAGGGGCTGACACCGGTACTATATCTACCAGATGAATCGAGTAAGAATTTTGTGCGGCAATACCTAACGCACCGGCGCTTGCTTGAAGCGTGTAAGCTCGCCTTTTATCCGAAGCGATCTCTGTGGAACTCTTCCATTCCTCCAAAACAGTTGTCCCATCCCGATATTCAATAAGCGCATCAACAATTCCATCTATCTGCCCATCTTGCCCTTGCATGTATCTGTATCTTTGTTCAACTGCTAGAGGCTTATGTGTAGCTTTGGAGAGTGTTCTGATCATCCCTTCGTATGACTGCTTCATTTTGGTCACATTGCTTCGGGGTAGCTTCCGAATGGGTGAGTCGCCATGCTGAAACCCACGTTTGAAGCAATCGTCTATTTCAGCTTTGCCCGATGGTAGACCTGCGCGCAAGTAGTATTCCAATGCCTTGTGTAACCTGGCGCCGGCACTCTGGGGAACACTCCACTCAGGGAGAAACTGCCCTTCATGATAAGCGGCAAACTTCAAAGGGCACTGTTCGTAAAGATCGAGATGGGTTGCCGCAATTATCGGCGGTGGCGGCAGGATCGTAGGCGCATCGATTGCTCGATGAACCTTCAGTGACCGGCGGCTGCGGATTGAAACAAGCTCATTGCCGAATGCACGCAGCGTATCCTTTGGTTTCTGAACTGTATGGACCAGAATTAAAATGTCCCTTGCTCGTGTTGCGCCCACGTAGGCGAGCCGACATTCCTCGGGTACCTTAGGGTTTGGAAAAGACCTAGACCCCCCCTTACCTAGCTTCATCAGGAGAACAATTGGGAATTCCAATCCCTTGGCGGCGTGGATAGTCATCACTTGAATGGCATCGGATCTGTTCACGACTGCGGAAGAAACAGAAATTTCCCGGTTTTGGGTTGTTTTTAATGCAGGCCACGCTTCCCCGAACGTAAGAGCGTCTGGAGGAAGTGTGCTGTCAAGGGCGTCGGCTGCGGCGGCAATGGATCGGATTGCACGAAGATTAGTGAAATCATTTACACGAAGCGAGCGAGAAACCAACTTTCGAATTATTCGGTGCTTGTAAAGGTTTCTTAGAACGTTGCCAGGCTTCCAATCCGGTGGAGACCCAATGGTTTGTTCCATCGCCCGATCTGCGCGGGAAGAGTGGAATTGCACTTTCAAGCCGCAGCCCGCCGCTTTTCCTTCAATTTCTTTAACTGTTCTTCCGTTCAGCTTTCTAGAAAGAATTGCAATGTCATTAGGCTTTACGCTTGAGCTCATTTTTAAGATCTGACCTGCGAAAGATATCGCCTGCTCAAGTGTGCCTGTATAGACAGGGTGCCTGTCGCTTTGGCTTGGCGACGCATCTCTTATAGAGGCCAATCTCTTGAGCATGCCGCCTCTCTTGAGGCTAGTAACACGTTTGCTTAGAAATTTGTAAGCGCAATCAAGAATGATTTGGGTCGAGCGCCGATTTTCCGTCAAGTAATACTTTTTAGCCTTGGTCTTCCGGATAAGCCAAAGCATATTGTCCGGTCCCGCGCCTCGCCATTCATAGATTTGCTGACAAGGGTCCCCGACAGCCCATATTTTTTTACCTTTGTTTGACAATAGCAGAAGAATTTCGGCTTGTATTCGACTGGTATCTTGGAACTCGTCAACAAGGATTGTGTTTATTCGAGACGAAAATTGTCGCACAAGCTTTTTGTTTTGTTTCAAGCAACGCAAGAAATCTCTGCTCAGCAGGTTATAGTCAGTAGCGGATAACTCCTTCAGTCTTTCAAAATATCTTTTCGCCGTATGTTCCAGATCATGGAGAGTTGGTATCTGAAAATAAAATCCGAAATTAAATCTATTGTTAAGTCCATTAAGCCGTTTTTTGATAAGCTTTTTGATTGATTTCTTGTCGCGGCTACTTGTAATTTCAGCTCGGGTGGCCTCCTCCAATAAACCAACGAGCCCTGAATTATTTGCACTGGTTGCCCACGAGCTTCTACTAATACAACGCTTTTTGCCAATTACTTCCCATGCGCAATCAAACAGGAGAGCTCGTTGACTGGCTTCTCCGACTAACTGGGCAGACGGCATTAAATCTTGGTGCATCGTCTCGAGTGCAAGATTCCATATTAGCGCGTCAATGGTCGAGATGCGTAACTGTAAAGCGCGTTCGCCAAGCAGGTTGAAGGTGCGTTCATACAATTCGGCAGTGGCTTTATGTGTAAAAGTCGTTGCGACGATCATTTTTGGATCAATACGTTGTTTTTCGACAAGGAAGACAATGCGTTCGGTAAGAGCAGTAGTTTTTCCTGTTCCAGCCCCAGCTATCACACAGGCAGCTCCTTTTGAATGAGTAACTGCTTTTCCTTGTTCTTTGGTTAGACTTATCATCTTGATGAAGATTATCTCGTGGGGCACGCCATTTTGTGTTGCACCGGCTATAAAGCTGCAAGCCCTAACGCATCATCTGAGCGTTTCCGAACTAGCAAACATGCGGCCTAGCTACGAAGCAACTATTCTGCTTTACGGATTTTCTATGCACACAATTGTACGCGTCTCGCCCATTATCTAGACCTTTTCTCATAGGTAAGGACGAGGAGCCTGCCTTTGAACAGATTGTTTTCACAGTGCGTTGAAAATTCCACCGATGAGCATGTTGGCAGCGCCAAAACCGGCACCCATGCCAAGGCCGCTGGTCACGTTGCCCCAGAACCCGCCGCCGCGCGGCGCCGTCTGACTGCCCCAGCCACGCGCTTGCATGGTGGGGTTCGGGTGTGTGTCCAGCTGTTGTTCCAGGTCGTGCATGTGCTCGGCCATCTGGTTGACCATGGCTACGAGCTGCTGGTTTTGGGACTGCACGTTGATGGCAATTTGCTTGAGGTCCAACAGCCATTCCTTACCGGTCGTGGCGTCGGGGGCGCGGTTGTTGAGCGTCTGGCCAAGTGTCTGGAACTGCTGAGCCAGAGCCTGGGTTTGCTGCTCAATTTGGGCGATTTGATTGGTGGCATCGGTATAGTCCATGGTTATTCTCTTGGAGTATGGTTAAAAGATGTAGGTTAGATATTACGTAAGGCACTCAGTTCCGTATAGGGTATTTACCCTAATTCTCCTATTTGGGATACGGAAAGCCTACAAAGCAAGTAGCATTCATTTAGCAGCTTGAGAATCGCTGCCTAACGCAGACTTCAGGTTGTCGAAATAGGCTATAAAGAGGTAAAGCATGGCTACACGATGCGCACATTTAAATCAGGTCCGGGATGTACAGCCACGCACACCCGAGGGGTGCGAGGAATGTCTCAAGGCAGGCACACAGTGGGTGCATCTTCGGCTCTGCCTCACCTGTGGTCATGTGGGTTGTTGTGACTCGTCACCCGGCAAGCACGCGACGAAACATTTTCATAAAACACAGCATCCGCTCATCAAAAGCTTCGAGCTAGGCGAGGACTGGAGATGGTGCTACGTGGATGAACTCATGATGGAACCCGCCCCGGAGGCTCGGTGAACGCTACCAATCCGGCGTGGCCGGCGCTGCCTCTGGCCGGATGGGCGGACACCCTTGCCACGCTCCACATGTGGATGCAGATTGTGGGCAAGACACGGCTTGCGCTCGCGCCCATGATGAATCACTGGTGGCAGGTCGCGCTCTATGTAAGTCCGCGCGGGTTTACAACCTCGACTATCCCGTATGGCGAGCGCGCATTCGCAGTGGAATTCGATTTCATTGAGCATAGCCTGGTAATTCGGACAAACGATGGCACAACTCGCAATATTCCCTTGACCCCGCGCTCGGTGGCGGACTTCTATGAGGAGTACATGACCGCACTGCACTCGCTGGGTTTCGATGTCAGGTTGACGCCGATACCGGTCGAAGTTGAAATTGCCATCCCGTTCGCAGCTGACCGGGAGCACACAACGTATGATGCGGATGCTGCCCACCGTTGCTGGCAAATATTGCTGCAGGTGGCCCGAGTGATGGAGCGATTTCGCGGCCGCTTCCTAGGCAAAGCCAGCCCCGTGCACTTTTTTTGGGGCAGCTTCGATCTGGCCATGACGCGATTTTCAGGGAGGGACGCGCCACCTTATCCGAGTAGCGTTCCAAATTGCCCGGACTATGTCATGGTCGAGGCCTATTCCCGTGAGTGCAGCAGTTGCGGGTTCTGGCCGGGCGGCGGCGCGGTTGCAGAGCCTGCGTTCTATGCATACGCCTACCCCGAACCTGCCGGGTATGCGAAGCATTTGGTCGGCCCCGAAGGCGCTTATTACAGCGCCGACATGCGGGAATTCATTCTGCCGTACGAGATTGTCCGTAGTGCGGCCGCACCCGATGAGGTCCTACTTCAGTTCTTCCAAACCACTTACGACGCAGCGGCCGATCTTGCCCATTGGGATCGCACCGTGCTTGAGCGTGTGCGCGAATCCGGTAAATGATTTTTATCGCACAGCTACGCAGATAATTTCTCACCCATTCTTCCTTACTGCGCAAAGGGGGAATTCATGTGTTGGAAATCTCGTGACCTACTTTGAATCATACTCCAGCCGCACAAACAACGAACGTCCTGCGGTGTTGTAACCGGACGCGGTCTGATAGTGCGTGTCCAACAGGTTTTCCAGACTGCCGCTGATAGTGAAATTGTGGCTGAGTTGCTGGCGCAGGGTGATGCCGGCAAGCAGGTAGCCCGCATCGGTGACCGGCGCGCCGGTATTGAAATCCACATCGTCGCGAGGACCGGTGGCGATGAGGTGCACGCCGAAGCTGGTGACATCATTATGCCAGTCGAGCGTCGTGGTGAATGTGCGTTCCGAGCGCCGCAATAGCAGCGTGCCCGAGTCCAGATTCTCAGGCTGCTGAAAAATTACGTTGTTGTGCCAGGACCAGCTGTGCTGCGTCAGCTGGTAACCGGCTTCAACACCCCGCACCCGGGCACTGGCGATGTTCTGATTCTCGCCGTTCAGATTACTGGGCGTAACCACGTACTGGATGAGGTTGTCCAAGTTATTCCTGAACATGCTCACCGTAATGCTTTGGTCCGCGCCAATGTTCTGCCGCAGTCCTACTTCCAGATTCTGGGAAGTCTCGGGTTGTAGTTCCGGGTTGCCGCCAAAGCCGTATAACTCGGAGGCGCTGGGCGCACGAAACCCAGCACCGGCACCAACCGTCAAGCGGGTCTTGGCGCTGACATCGTAAGCATAATCCGCATTCCAGGTCAGGTGAGTGCCAAACGTCTGGTCATGGGTGTCACGTGCCGCCATGACCAGGCGATGTGCGCCCATGTCAATATCATCTTCAAGATACAGGGCGTTGATGTGGTCCGGTTCATCGTAACCCAGACCATAAGATTGCGAACTCGCGTGCTGCGCCTCGGAATACAATCCAGCGGTGAGCAACTGATACTTGCCCAACCCGATGTCGTTCTGCCAATCGACTACATTGCGTTGGCTATGTACGAAATCCGGAGTTGGCGGGAAATTGTACGGATCATCCTGCTGCTGGTCGGTCTCATCCAGCATATGGCTGAAGTTCAAATTGCTGCGCCAATCCGTATTCGGGTTGGCGGTGAGATCCAGAGCCGTCGTTTGGTTCTGGAAGTTCTCGTCGAAAGGTGCCAAGTCGTAAGGCGGGTTGCTGGAGAAGGCCGTGTATTGGGTATTGCCGGTGCTCTGCCAGTGCTTGACGCTCACGTCCACGCCGCTCAACACGGTACGGCCATAGGCGTTCCACGTGCGATCGGTGTTGCCGCTGTCGAAATCTGTGCCGGCCACCGCTGGAAAGCCGTCGGTATGATAATTGTCGGCAGAAACGCCGAAAGCGCTGTCACCCCGGCCATAATCGAAATGGCCGCCGTTGTCGTAGGTGCCGTAACGTCCGGCGCCAGCATGAGCCCCATAGTGTGTGCCTTGACTGGTCTGTTTGGTGATGATGTTGATGACGCCGCCGATCGCATCGGAACCATACAATGCCGCGCGCGGCCCTTTTACGATCTCGATGCGCTCGATGTCATTCAGATGGATATTCTGAAGCGCAGCGCCGCTGCCATCCGCTGGGTTGATCTTCACGCCGTTGATCATCACCAGCGTCTGGTTGCTGTTGGTGCCGCGCAGGAACAGCGAAGTGGGCTGACCCGGGCCACCGTTGCTAGCGATATCAAACCCGGCATATTGCTGCAACAGGGCGCCGATGGTTTGCGCGCCCGAGAGCTGGATCTGCTGAGAGGTAATTACCACTACTGGCGCGACTTCTTGATCGGCAAGGACTGCCGTGCGCGTTGCCGTCACAACAATGGGACCACCAAGATTGGTCGTGTCATCGGCAAAACTGGTGAATGGAAAACTCAAGAGCAGCGCCGCAGCGCCGCCCAGCAGGATGGATTTACGCATGATGATCTCCTCGCGCAGCTCGCCCGCTTGCGCGAAAGCAACGGTTGAACACCAGCGAGAGGAGAAAAAAGCGATGGGCGCC
>JBOIBD010000005.1:0-36261 GCA_050739415.1 Gammaproteobacteria bacterium
TCAGCCCCGACTTCAGCAGCGCGAGCGCACGCACCCGCCGCCGTTCCAGTTCCTCGCCACTTCCAGTCGGTCTCATAGGACACCTCCTGGAAGTAATTATAGGTCATTATTTATACGTATGTCAGTAACTCGGGTAGTGTCCTCACGGACGGCATTGACGTTGGTGGGACCTACGCCTTCCCGAGCACCTCGGTAGGTAATTTCAAGCTCGGAGTTAACGGCACCTGGACCCGCAATTACGAGATAACCTTCCCCAATCCAGGCGGGCCGCCCACAGTCGCACAACTGGTGGGTGTGGAACGCGGTGGCACGGTATTCCCGTTCGGTGTACCGAGGTGGAAGATCAATACCCACCTGGAATGGACCCAGGGTAACTGGGACGCGTCATGGACAATGCGTTATATCAGCGGCATTACGGAACCATGCTCTGATGACAATGATAATACCTCGATCAGCCTCACCAATCTGGGTTTGTGCTCCAACCCAAATCTCGCTGATAACAGTCTCTCCACTAATTATCTGGGTACCACCATCTATCACGACATGCAGGTGAACTACAACTACGATCCTGCCAAGATGACATTCACCTTTGGCATCAACAACATGTTCAACAAGGAGCCACCGGCGTCCACGCAGCAGCAGTTGAACAGTTTCGATCCAACTCTGTATGATGTGCCCGGCCGCTTCTTCTACGGTCGCATCGGTGTCAAGTTCTGAGTTGATCTGAAACTCAGCCAAAAATCCCGCGGTCCGCAAGGGCCGCGGGATCTTCTTTGTTATGCTCAGGAATACCCGAAATACTCTATAAACGGCTGCAATAGCGGCAACACCGGATGCAAATGTTTTTCGTAACGCCGCCAACGTTCGCGTGAGGATGTATACAGAGGCTGCACCACTTGATGATAGCTCGGCGTATTGATACGACGTTTGCGCGCGGTCTCCTGAAAATGCAACATGCCGGCTTCCCATCCCAAGTCCAGGAATTCACACAAGCGGCGTGATTCGCTTTCCGGATCGCTGATCAGCGTTTCATAGCGGATCACGTGCACCGACTTACCGAGCTTTTGAGTCGCATCAATGCCGACACGCATAACAGCCGCATAATAGCGTGCGGCACCTTCGAGTGTCAGAAAGTTACGCATGGCTTCATTCATTCCGAATGCGCGCATGAAACATGACAACACAACATCCCGCGGGTCCCGCACTGCATAAATGAAACGCGCCCCGGGGAACAGCCGCGCGATGAGCGGCATGAAAACGGTATTTAACGGTAATTTGTCTACAAAGATCTTGTCTGACACTGATTCTGGTCTGGATTCTGCAACCCTCGCCCAATATTTTTTGCGATATTCATCCAGTCCGGTGGATGCCAGTTTGGCAAGACGTTCAAGACCGGAATCCGTAGTAACAAAATCCCGGAGCAGATCACGCAGGTTTTCTTTTTCTTCCAGGACCCAGAGCCGTGGATGCGAGGACAGTATCTGGTCCAGCAATGTGGTGCCGGAACGTGGAAACCCCACCAGGAAAACCGGTGCGGGAACTGGGTCCGGCTTATCTGTATGGACCTCAGCCATGAGCGCGGGTAGATGTCCTGATATGCGCTGGGCCGCGTCCAGCGTGTAAACCCCGGGACCAGAGGCTAGTGCATCTCCAACATTCAAAGCCTGCTTGGAAGCTTGAAACGCCTTAAACGCACGTTCGTATTCAGTAAAAGTCTCATAAATGGTGCCCAAACGCGCCAACGCCAGCGCCCGGTTACGTGCCGCCAATGGTCGTTGCAATAACGCCTCCAGCCTTTGCCCGGCCTCGGTATGTTTGCCGGCACGGAAATCCAGCTGTGCCTGCGTCAGGTTGGCTACGGGATCGTTGACGTCTTCGCGCAATGCGCATTCCACATACTGCGCAGCTTCCTGCAGGCGATTGCCGCTCTCACACATGGCCGCAAGACTGGCAGCGGCAGCGGCAAGCTGCGGATTCAATTCGAGTGCGCGCCGGTAGGCACGCTCGGCCTGCTCATGATCGCTGATGTTCTCGTACACCGCGCCCAGATTCACGTAACTATCCGGATACCCGGGGCGAAGCTCAATGGCGCGTAAATAAGCCTGGGCGGCTTCCAGCCAACGCCCCTGTTTCGAATAGACATCACCCAAATCGTGATAGATCTGTGCTTCATTGGGGCTCAGCTTTGCTGCCCGCAGGAGTGCTACGGAAGCCGCATCCCATTCGCCCTGATCCTTCTGGCATAAACCCGACAGATGCAAGGCCTGGGGAAAATCCGGGAACAGTTCCAGCACACGCTGACAAAGTTGCCCTGCTTCCCGAAAATCGCCTTGGTTGTAACGTGCAGCGGCCTCGGTCATCAGACGGTGTATTTCCGTAACCTGCGCCGGTGGGAGAACGCTCATCATTCGGCTATCGCCGCTTCAACACGCATTACCATTTCCGGGGTCATTTCCGGAAGCAGCCCCATGACACCCAGATTCTCCTTGATCTGGTCCAGACGCGAAGCACCGAGGATCACGCTGCTCACATGCGGATTCTTGAGAGCCTGGCCCATGATCCGTTCCGATTCGCCGTTGGCATAGGCTTCGGAATTGTCGAAGTAATTCACACCCGCATCATAGCCGGTGCCGATGCACCGTTCGGCCAGCTTTGTATCCACCTGATCCTTGAACGTGACCCAGAAGCCGAAGGACAGGGCGCTTAGCTTGAGTCCTCTGTTCCCTAATCGCCGATATTCCATTGCCATCTCCAGATACGAAATCTTACTCATGTTACCGCGCCTGAGGCGCCATAAAAAACGGGGCGGTAGTCCGCCCCGTTTCAATCAATCAATAGACTTGCAATCAATGCAGGGATGCAAGCTTGACATGCGTGTGACCGAGCGCATGTGCCACGTCGTACATCGCCTGGTTGAGGATCTTATGCGTGGTCATGTCGGCTTCGGTGCTGACGTTTTTATTGATGTCTGCCATCACCTGGTCGTGCAGCTGGTGCGAGAGCGCGTGGTCAAACAGATAACCGGACCACCAAGTGCCGTCCGATGTCGTGCCTGCAGTAACCAGCGTGCGGGCAAGTGCCACACCATGCAGATCAGCGGGAGCGGCCGGAAGTTTGACCCCGGCTTCAGTAGCGCGTTTCAGGCCATCCTTGACCGCATACGTCATGCCGGTGATGAAGGTGTGAACCTCGTCCTTGCCATACTGTTTTTCGAGCTTGGCGACTTCCGCATTCACGGTTTTTTCGCCGAGCATGGATACCAATGCCTTCGAGAATTCAAAATTCTCAGCACCCCCACCGGCCTTGACCAGCGCTGCGGTGACGGTCAGAGCCGGAGCACCGTTGTAAATCGGCCCACCGAACATGTTGGTGTCAGCTATCTGGTGGGCGGGCGTGGCAGCGGAGGTCGCACTGTCCCCGTAATTTTGGGCAAACGCGCCGCCCGCCATCAACATGGCTGCGGCACCTATGGTCGCAAGTTTTATCACGTGTCTGTTCATAACATTAAACTCCTTCGTTGGTTAAATACACTGCGCATGTGCGCAGAATCAGGCAGCTATCCCGCTTGCGACTTGTTTGAGTCGGGCGAGAAAACCGCCTTCCGGATGCAAAGCATCAAGAACCTTGAGGGCATGCTCGGAAAGCAGCCCGTGAAAACGTTCGCCCAGATCGTCAGCCACAGTGGCCAAGGTCAGACTCTGACGGATGTAGGACGCGGCCAGTTCCACGATTAATCGTTGCTCGGTGGCTACTGCTACGGCATCCGCTGCGGAAACCTCGCCTGCCAACATGCGCTTGTCATCCACCACCAGCAGGAGCCAGCGCAGCCCCGCACCGGGCGCCAGACAATAACGGTGAATGTCCCCTTGGCAGCCGCCGCATTCCTCAACGCAGGCTTGCATACACAAAGTAGTAATAGCGACGCCGCGCTCGCGGGCATCCCGCAGCGGTTGTGCGAGTCGAGCAGCTTCGGGTGGTTGAATGGCCACGAGCAGCGTAGTACTCGCGGTGTCAATATCCGCGCGGGCCTGCTCCATTAGCTCGTCGTAACCTCGCAAATTGAACACCGGGGTGGCTTTCGCCGTTTGCTCCAGTGCCGCCAGGTTTTCACGCACCGCGTCCAAGGTGCGCTGATGTTCTTTTTCGAGCCGCTGCACCATTCGCTCCGGAGGCACGGCGACGTAGCGCACGCCATCGTGCGTATCGAGCCGCCGCACCGCGCCGCGCTGCACCAGCTTTTTCAGCACTGGATAGACATTGGCGCGCGGTAAGCCCGAATTCTTGGCGACCTCATAGCCGCTGCAGGTACCGGAACCCACCAGACTCACATAGGCCCGGGCTTCATATTCGCTGAACCCGAGTTCCTGTAACAAAGTGTTGATATTCAAGTTCGTATTCATTAGTAGCTGCTACGACAGCTACTATACACTTACGAGTACAAAATTCAAACCGGGCGGCCCTGTTTAACTGGCCCGTGGTCAGTACTGCTGGCGGGCTGCTACTTGGAGGCACTTACGCTACAGTCTTGAACAATCTGTTGAACACGAATACCGGAACCACCATGAATGATCTCCTCGCCCAGCACTATCCCGCCCACCTGGAGACGGTTAAAAAGCGCTTCGGCATGGCGCTGGCGGCCGCAGGATTCGATGCGGTCGCCGTATTCGCGGGTTCCTTACACACCTTGTTCCTGGACGATATGGATTATCCCTTTCGGGTGAACCCGCACTTCAAGAATTGGTTGCCCCTGTTACAGGCTCACGATTCATTCGTGGCCTACGTGCCTGGCCACAAACCGGTGCTGGTTTTCTACCAGCCGGAAGATTATTGGTATCTGCCGCCGGAGCCACCGTCGGGTTACTGGACCGAACTTTTTGACATTCGCATCATCAAGCGCCCGGAAGACGCACCCGGCGCGCTGCCGATCGCACGACGCTGTGTGTTTCTGGGCGAATGGCAGGAGCGTTTCAAGAACTGGGGCTTCGCCGATATAAATCCCGAGACCCTGCTCAATCCGTTGCACTACACTCGCGCCGCCAAAACCGAATACGAACTGGAATGCATGCGCCAGGCCAATATGCTGAGCGCCCAAGGCCATCGCGCCGCCGAGCTGGCGTTCCGCGCCGATGCCAGTGAATTCGAGATTCATAGCGCTTTTTGCGCCGCTATCGGCCAGTCTGACAACGAGATGCCCTACAGCGCGATCATCGCACTCAACGAACACGCTGCCACGCTGCATTATCAATACTGGAATGCTGAAAAACCTGCACAGCGCTATTCATTCCTGATTGATGCGGCAGCACAGATGAATGGTTACGCATCCGATGTGACCCGCACCTACTCAGCCGGGCACGATGAATTCCAGGCGTTGATTGATGCGCTCGACAAGGAACAGCAAGTGCTTTGCAAACAGGTGAGACCTGAAGTGGATTTTAAGTCCTTGCACATGGCAGCCCATCACGCCATCGCGCGACTGCTGAATCAATTCGATTTTGTGCGGCTACCATCGGAAGACATCGTGGAACGGCAGATCAGCAATAGCTTTCTGCCCCACGGCCTGGGTCACCTGCTTGGCTTGCAGGTGCACGACGTCGGCGGCTTCATGGCCAACCCCCGCGGCGACAACATTCCGAAACCCGAGGGCCATCCGTATTTGCGCAATACCCGGATTCTCAAGGAAAATTTCGTCACCACCATCGAGCCGGGTTTGTATTTCATTCCAGCACTATTGGCCAAATTGAAAGCCGGCGAACACAGCAGCCATGTGAACTGGACGAAGGTGGATGAATTCCGTAAATACGGGGGCATTCGCATCGAGGACAACGTCGTAGCCAGAGCCGGCAGCCCCGAAAACCTCACTCGGGATGCGTTCAAAAGGGTTTGATTAATCTCTTGCCCCCTTCCCAGGAACAGGGAAGAATGGGGGCTTACCGGAACCCCGCAGCCTTCTCCCGGTCATACCTGCTTGCGTTTAAACGTCCCTTGGAGATGAAACATGAAGAGAGCTCTCGTTTACCTGCCCTTGGTGGCCCTGCTGTTAGTTGCTCCAGCCTTGGCTGCGGATGCACCGGCCGTCGCCAAACCTGCTGCTGCCACAAACACGGCACCTGCCCCAAAAGAAGAAAAGGTCGTCACACACCACAGCGTGGTGATCAACGGACTGACCATCAAATATACCGCCACCGCAGGTACGCTGCTCCTGCGCGACGACAAGGGCAATCCGACGGCCAGCGTGTTTTACGTGGCCTATACGAAGGATGGTGTGAGCGACGCCAAACACCGGCCCGTAACCTTCCTGTACAACGGCGGCCCGGGTTCATCATCCATATGGCTGCATATGGGGGCTTTCGGCCCCATGCGCGTAGTTGTGAGCGATGCCAAGCCCACGCCACCTCCGCCTTATGACCTAGTGCCCAATCAGTACTCGTTGCTGGATAAATCTGACCTGGTGTTCATTGACGCCGTAGGTACCGGTTTCAGCACAATTTTGGGCAAGGCCACCGGCAAGGATTTCTGGGGTGTGGATGAAGACGTGAAAGCCTTCGGCCAGTTCATACAGCGCTATATCACGGTCAACAACCGCTGGAACTCGCCGAAATACCTGCTAGGCGAATCCTACGGCACCACCCGCTCGGCGAATCTGGCAGATTACCTTCAGCATCAGGGCGTGGCCCTGAACGGCGTGATTCTGCAGTCCACCATTCTCAATTACGGCGATACCTTCCCTGGCACCGATCTGGAATACATCTCATACCTGCCGTCCTACGCCGCCATCGCCTGGTATCACGACAAGCTCGCGAACAAACCGGCGGATTTACCGGCATTCCTGCAACAGGTACGCCAGTTCGCACGTGGTGAATACGCCGATGCTTTATATCAGGGCTCAAGCCTGCCCACCGCACAATACAACGACGTGCTGGCCAAGCTGCAGCAATACACCGGCCTGTCGGAGCAGTACCTGAAGAATGCCAACCTGCGGGTGGACCCTTCGCGTTTCCGCGCACAATTATTGCGTGGCGATGATCGCATCATGGGCCGCTACGACGCGCGCTTCGAAGGCATCAACACAGATAATGCCGAAGAATTCCCTGACTACGACCCCTCTGATACGTCCATCGGACCGGCCTACACTGCCGCCTGGTACTGGTATCTGCAAAACAATCTCAATTACAAGAGTGATACCCCCTACAAAGTTACCAATTTCCAGATCATTCGCAGTTGGGACTGGAAACATCCGCTGCCGGGCCGTCCGTCGTTCTTCATGCCGCCACTGCCCGACGTAGCGGCGAACCTAGGTGAAGCCATGCGCGAGAATCCAAATCTGAAAGTGTTCTCCGCCAATGGTTATTTCGATCTAGCCACACCGTTCTTCAAAACCGAGTTTGATCTTGACCAACTGAATCTGCCTCCGGATATCTACAAAAACATTCAGTTCTACTATTATCCGTCTGGCCACATGCTGTATCTGAACGTCCCAGTCTTAAAGCAATACAAGAGCGATCTCGCCAAGTTCTACGACGATACCAGGAACCAATAAATTCCGACGACCGGAAACACCCGCGATACTGCGGGTGTTTTATATCACCAGGAAAGTCCCATGAAGAAAGTCATCGTTTTATTGCCGCTGTTGATGTTATGTATTTTAAGCTTGCCAACATTCGCCGCGGATGCACCGGCAAAGCCAATGGCTCAGGAATTACCGGTGCCAAAGGAGACCAGCTCCGTCACCCAGCACAGCGTGACCATCAACGGCCAGACCATCCAGTACACCGCTACAGCGGGTAATCTGGTCGTTGATAACGACAAGGGCGATGCCATCGGCAGTTTCTTCTATGTCGCTTACACAAAGGATGGAGTGAAAAACTCTGATCAGCGTCCACTCACTTTCCTGTTCAACGGCGGGCCCGGTTCCTCCAGCATCTGGCTGCACATGGGCAGCTTCGGGCCCGTGCGCGTGGTCACCAGCGATGCCAAACCCACCCCGCCGCCGCCTTACGACTTGGTAGCCAACCAATACTCGTTGCTGGACAAGAGCGACCTGGTGTTCATTGACGCTATCGGCACCGGTTTCTCGCGCATCGTCGGCAAAGGCACGCCCAAGGATTTTTACGGCACCGATGCTGACATTGAATCCTTCGGCAAATTCATCCAGCGTTACATCACGGTGAACGACCGTTGGAATTCTCCCAAATTCCTATTGGGTGAAAGTTACGGCACCACGCGAGCTGCGGGCCTGAGTGACTGGCTGCAAGAAAAAGGCATTGCGCTCAACGGTGTGGTGCTGCAATCCTCTTGGCTCAACGGTTTTGTAGATTTTCCCGGGCCGCCATTCAGCCTGGACCTGCCCTATGAACTGTATCTGCCCACCATGGCGGCCACGGCCTGGTTCCACGACAAGTTGCCTAACAAACCGGCCGATCTGCCGGCTTTCCTGCAGCAGGTGCGCGCCTTCGCCCTGGGTGACTATGCCCATGCGTTGTCACAAGGCGTTAATCTGAGTGCGTCGGATACGCAGGCAATTGCCCAGAAGCTGCACGACTACATCGGCCTGCCGGTGCAATACATCCTGGATGCCAAGCTGCGCATCACACCGGACCGCTTCGAAAAAGAACTGCTGCGCGGTGATGACCGCACTGTCGGTCGCCTGGATGCACGTTTCCTCGGCATTGACGCCGACGCAGCCGGTGAAACACCCGCCTACGATCCGTCCGGTTCCGCCACCGGCCCCGCCTACACGGCTGCGTTCCACTGGTACCTGGAAAATGATCTCAAGTACAAGACCAATCTCGCATACGAAGTGGAAAACTACCGAGAGGTGGACAGGCATTGGGACAACGGCCAGCGCATCGACGGCGAGAAATACCCGCTCATGGACGTGGAGGAAAACCTGCGCGCGGCCATGACCGAGAACCCGCATTTGAAGGTGTTTTCAGCCAATGGCTATTTTGATTTCGCTACGCCGTTCTTCGAAACGGAGTACGACCTCGATCACATGGGCCTGGATCCATCATTGATGAAGAACATCAGTTATGGTTATTACCAGTCCGGCCACATGATCTATCTGCATGTACCGGCACTGGCAAAGTACAAAGCCGATCTCGCTAATTTCTATAACCTCGCTCAATAATCAAAACTATCATCCGGAGACTTCCATGAAACGTTTATGCCTCTACCTGTTGGTTTTCAGCGCGCTGCTGGCGGCCGCACCGCTGTTCGCAGCGGATGCCGCTAAACCGGCTGCCACAACTACATCAACGGATAACGCCACAGCGAAAGAACAAAAGTCCGTTAGCCATGGCAGTGTGACCGTGGACGGGCAAACCATCAAATACACCGCCACCGCCGGTACGATCATTCTGAAGAATGACAAGGGCGACCCCACTGCCAGCATGTTCTACATCGCCTATACGAAAGACGGCGCCAAAGCGGATAAACGCCCGCTGACCTTCGCCTATAACGGTGGTCCCGGCGGTTCCTCGGTGCTGGTGAATCTTGGAGGCTTCGGCCCAATGCGCGTGCAGACCACCGATGCGGCGCCTACGCCTCCGCCACCCTACAGTCTGCAGAGCAATCCCTACAGTCTGCTGGACAAGACCGACCTGGTGTTCATTGACGCCGTGGGCACAGGCTTCAGCAAGACGCTCGGCAAAGCCACTGGCAAGGATTTCTGGGGCGTGGACCCAGATGTGAAATCCTTCGGCGAATTCATCGAAAACTACGTCACCGAGAACAACCGTTGGAATTCGCCCAAGTTTGTGCTGGGCGAATCTTACGGCACGCCGCGCTCCGCCATGTTGGCCGATTGGTTGCAGAATGATGGTGTCGCACTCAACGGTGTGATCCTGCTGTCGAGCATCCTCAACTTCAATGACGATTTCTGGTTCCAGCCACCCGGCTCCAACGATCTCTCCTATGAACTGTACCTGCCAAGTTATGCGGCTATCGCCTGGTACCACAATCACCTACCGAACAAACCGGCTGACTTGCCAGCTTTCCTGCAGCAGGTGCGTCAGTTCGCGATGGGTGAATACGCTGCCGCACTGGACGCGGGCGACAGCATCACACCGGCGGAGGAGGAGGCGGTGATCCAGAAACTGCACGCTTACACCGGTTTGAGTGAAAACTATCTGAAGGAAGCCAAGCTGCGGATCCTGCCGCCACGCTTCATGAAGCAACTACTGCGCGATCAAGGCCGCACCGTGGGTCGTTACGATGCGCGCTTTGAAGGCATTGATTTCGACAATGCGGGCGAATATCCCGACTACGATCCTTCCAGCACGGCGATGTTCCCGGCGGTGGTGACGGCGTTTCACTGGTACCTGAACAATGATCTCAAGTACAAGAGCGACGCGGACTATGAATTCCTGAGTTACAAGGTCAACCGTGCCTGGGAATGGCATCATGTGGTGGACGGCCGGAAATATCCGGTGCCGGACACCTTGCCGGACCTGCGCGACGCAATGAGCCAGAATCCGCATCTCAAAGTGTTTTCCGGCAACGGTTATTTTGATCTGGCCACACCATTTTTCAAGACCGAATATGAACTGAACCATATGGGCCTGGATCCGTCACTGCAGAAGAACATTACATTCGGCTACTACGGTGACGGCCACATGCTCTACATCCATACACCAGCACTGGCCAAACTGCACGGTGATTTGGATAAGTTTTACGACAGCGCCACGCAAAATTGATCTCTGCCAAATAAGGCCACGGACTGGACGGTCCGTGGCCATTTACGCAGCTTCGCTAGTTCTGCTAAAACTAGACATACCCTCTGGGTTTTTCATGCGCCAACCCGTCAACAGGCTAGCGCCCATACGCCGGGCGCGCTGGTTCAGTTGGGTGCTGTTCGCATCCGTGCTTATCACGACTACTCCGGGGTGTGCCGGAACACCGGCTACCAGCCCGCCTGCATCGTCAGACAAAGCTTCCGTTGCCAACGCTTGTACTATCCCGACGACAATCGAAGATTTCTCCGTACCCGGTGCCATCGGCAACAAATGGAATGCGGCGACGCAGACGCTCGCCTATGGTAGGCCGCGTGCCGACGGGCACTATGCCACCTATCTCTCGGATATTGACGGCCGCCACGCGCATCGCCTGAGTTTCGCAGGCTGGCGTGATGACACCCATCAGTTCCCGGCTGCCTGGTATCCGAGCGGCCGCTATCTGGTGATGACGGTTGAAAAGGCACGCCATCCCGGCAGCTCGGTCAGTGCGACGCCAGGTTATGGCGGCTACAGCGATTATTGGCTGGTGTCGCGTGACGGCAGCAAAGCATGGAAGCTTGTGGACTTGCCAAACGACAGTGACCATGCCATCACGCACGCCGCTTTCTCACCGGATGGCACCAAATTCGTCTGGACGGAGCGCATCAGGGCACCGGATATTTTCGATCTCAACCGCTTCGCGGGTTCTTACGAGTTCAATCTCGCCACTTTTGTGGACGGGCCGACACCGCACCTCACCGATATCCGGCATTTCATACCCGGTGGCGGCGATCAGGGAGGTGAAGTCGAATCCATCGCATCGGATGACAAAACCATCGCGTTTTACAGCACCTATGTCACGCACAATTTATTTGCCTCACGCATCTACACCCTGGACACGTCCACGGGTGTTATCCACCAACTGACGACCCAAAGCTGGGCCCAAGCGCCGACCTTCACGCTGGATGGCAAACACATCGTTTATATAACAGGCTTGCAGGCAGATATATTTCCCTGGTCTTTGCAAGGTGCCGACTGGTGGATCATGGACCGGGATGGCAACCATAAAAAACGTCTGGCCTTCATGAACGTACGCGATAATCCCCAGTCAGTCAACAAGTTCAGGCTTGCTGGTTCGCTTTCATTCCTGTCGGAAACTACGTTCCTCGGTGACGTGATGACGCGATCATTCGGCTTGGTTGGCAATATAGTACGTGTGACTATCAAACCCACATGCCTCTGAGCGCTTGATGGTGTAACGTAACTGTGAATAGACGGGAGGAGTATACTTAATCGAGATTTGGCATCTGCCAACCGCTCGTAATATTTCAGAATGGATAATAGGCATGACATCTGAGCCTTATCTGCGGAGAGCTGCTGGCAGACTGGCGCACATGCGCAGGGCACACTGGTTCAAGTGGGTGCTGCTCGCCGCCGTGATTTGTGCAGTCGGGGTATTCACGCTCGGCTTGTCCTGTCATGACGATGATACGGCGGCGATTCCCTGCGCTATCTGCCAAGTTACCGCACACAGCGTGCTCCAGGTCTATGCGCCACAGTTCAAAGCTGTGGCGCCCGTCAGCCGGGTGCACTACGTCGCATTCGTCGCGCCAAAGTGCTCGATAATCCAATACGCCTTCATCATCAAGAACCAGTCTCGCGCCCCGCCTTTCGCCTGATACTCTTCACCACTCACGCCTCTCAATAAGCAACGGCGACCGTTTGCCAGATTTGGCAATGTACGGTGACAGCTCGACGTGAAAGGCCGTGTGGTCATCACCGTCTTCTTCTGTACGCCCGTTTGATGCTCTGCATGGAGCACGGCAACTACACATAGGAGTGAGATCAAAATGAGTTTTTCGCGAAAAAAAATCCTTTCAGGAGTCCTGTTACCTGCACTTCTGATCCTCGGCCCGATCACGGCACGTGCTCACGCCATCGCCGGCATGCGCCTGTTTCCGGCCACCTTGAGTTTCGACGACCCCGGTATCGGCGCTGAACTACCTTTCGTATTTAGCCACATCAATGCGGATGACACCGAGCAGAACGTACTGTCGGCATCCTTCACCAAACCGATCACGCCCGGGTTCTCGTTGATCGCGAGCACCGACTATCAGAGTCTTGTGCCCGATGGTCTGCCCGCGATGCGCGGTTGGGACAACTTCGCCGTGGGTGGCGCATGGCAGGTATACGATAATGCCGCGTCAGAATCCATCGGATCGTTTTCGATCACAGATTCCATCGCCCATACCGGCAGTAACGCGATCGGCAGCGATTACTCCACTTGGTCACCCGAATTCGATTTTGGTCAGGGCTTGGGTGGGGTGTCGGCCAACTGGCTAAAACCCGCCGCTGTCACCGGTGCGATTTCAGTGGACATGCCCACGAACAGTGGCGCCCCGAGAATGCTCAACTGGGCATTCTCTCTGCAATACAGCATCCCCTATCTACAGAATTTTGTGAAATACATGGGGTTCGATGCGCCTTTCAACAACATGATCCCGATCATCGAGTTCCCAATGCAGACCTGCCTTAACAACGGCTGTCACGGCCAAACCACGGGTTACATCAATCCGGGCGTCATCTGGCTCGGCCATTACTTCCAGTGGGGCGTCGAGCTTCAGATTCCCATCAACCACCGCACCGGTAATTCAGTCGGAATAATGTTCGGCATCGATTTTTACCTTGACGATATCGCGCCGCATACCATCGGCGCACCGCTCTTTAACTGACTGCGGGAGTAACTACGCATGTCCAGGATCACTCAACTCATGCTGACATTGGTTCTAGCACTATTTACGCTACAGGCTGCTCAGGGGCACGCCTTTCCGCAAAACTCATCTCCCCATGTGGGAGCCACGCTCACCGTCTCCCCGACGATGGTGAAAATCTGGTTCGACGGTGAAATCGAGCCGGTGTTCTCGACTTTGATTGTAAAAAATGCGGCGGGATCGCAGGTGAGTCAGGGCAATGGCCAGGTGTCCTCTACCGATAATACATTGCTAGAAACCACGCTACCCACGTCGCTGCCGCCCGGTCAATATTTCGTTTACTGGAGCGTCATCGCCCGTGACGGTCATCACACAGAGGGCCGCTTTCCCTTCACTATGCAATAACCGGGAGAACATCCGTGACACTGAATATTGCTTTCACGGCCTTTGATGTCCTGATGGTGGTGGCTACCATCGGTCTGCTCGCCTGCTGGCTCGCAGTACTGCCCAGACATGCAGATTACCGTGTGCTTGAAACTCCGGTGCTGCACCTGCTGGGCCTGAGCATCGCGTTACTCACACTGAGCAGCTTGGGAATTCTTGTGTCTCGCACTCTTGAACTCGACGGCGGTTCCTGGACACAACTGTTCGCTGATATGCCACTCGCGCTCAAGGTTACCCATTACGGCCATGTCTGGCTGTTCCGTATACCGGCCCTTGTGCTGCTGTGGTTTGGCTGGGTATGGGGTGCGCGCCATCGCGACCACCGTTGGTCGGCGTGGCTCATGCTCATCGGCGTGGCGGCAATCGCGCTTACCCGCAGCGAGACCGGCCATCCAGCCGACCACGGCGATTTCACCTTGGCCGTGTGGGTGGACTGGTTACATCTGCTGTCGGGTTCCGTGTGGGTTGGCAGCCTGTTCGGCATGTCGCTCGCGATCTTTCCGAAACTGCTGCGCCGCGGCGTGACGGCCAACGAAGAGACTGCTGTGGTGTTTCAGCGCCTGTCTACGCTTTCGGGCATCGCGCTCGCCATCATTCTGGCGACCGGTATTTTCACCGCAGTGGGCGAATTGCAAAGCTGGCACGCGCTGTGGACTTCAAGCTACGGCCGGGTCCTGGACGTGAAGGTTTTCCTCGTGATCCTGATGATCGCCTTCGGTGCCCACAACCGCTATGCGAAATTGCCGCCTCTCCTGCAGAGTGTAGGCAAGCCGGCCAAGGAAACATCGTTTACGAAAATCTTCCGTACACTCATGCCAAACACTTTCTCGGGAAGTGGAAACATCCTGCGCAGTTGTGCCCGCACCGTATACGCCGAAAGCGTGCTGGGTGTAGGCGTGATCATCGCGGCCTCAGCGCTGCTGCATGGCATGCCGCCCGCGGACATGCGCAACCTGCCGGGTATGCAGATGTCGCAGCGCTCAACTCCTACCGTAGCTCATGAAGTAACCGGCTACACCCCGCATCAATCCGAAGGCCGTCACGCAATAATCCTGGCAGGTGCGCCGCAGACCCGGCTTCCGGAGAATAGGCCTCGGGTTTAGCCGTGTTTGCCTGAAGTTATGGTAATTTTACCGACCATGCCGGCTGCGAAATGACCCGGCTCGTGACAGGCGTATTCCGTCACGCCGTCGCGCGTGAAAGTCCACACCAGAGTCTTGGTTTGGCCCGGCGGCAAGATGATGCCATTAACGTCGTGCATGGGCTTGCCCACCATGGCCTGCATTTCCTTCTCGTGCGCGGCTTGCAGCGCGGCATCGCCGATTACGAATTCATGCGTGAGCTTGCCGTCGTTGCTGACCACGAACTTGACGGTTTCGCCGCGATGCACCGTGATGCTCTCAGGCTTGAATCGCAGGGTATCCAGCGCCTGGATATGGATCACGGTAGCTGGTTTCCCAGACGGTCCCGGATGACCATACGGGAAATGTTCCGTGGTTTGCGCATGCGCACTACCCATGCTCATACCCGCACCATGAGCGTCCATGACCAAAAAGCCAAAGGCTGTCAAGGCGATAGACAAAACAGCAACCGGTACAATATTCTTGTTCATTGAGTTGACTCAAGCTTTGTTGAATTTTTGGGTTGTGGATGGTTTTCTGACCAGCAGCTGCCAGCTAGAACATATAGAATCAAATCACGTCATAAAGTTCATATCGCTTTCTTGATCCACCGGGAGAATCCAATGAAATATATATCCGTCCTGTTGACTCTGTGCATCCTGATCGTGCTGAGTGGACCAATCATGGCCTCCGCTTCCTCCACGGCTGACACAAAAACCACAGAGTCGCCGGTACCCCCGGAAACAACTTCTGTCACCCGGCACAGTGTGACGATTGACGGTAAAACCATCAAATACACCGCTACCGCCGGCACCCTGCTGCTCAAGAACGACAAGAATGAACCCGTCGCCAGCGTGTTCTACATCGCATACACCCAGGATGGTGCGAGTTCGAATCAACGGTCCGTGACTTTTGCCTATAACGGCGGCCCGGGTTTTGCCTCAGCGCTGGTGGACATCGGCGGCTTCGGCCCCGAACGCATTGTGTGGGCAGCGCCGGGCGACGCCAAAGCCGCGCAGCCACCCTATCAGCTGATACCCAATCAATATAGCATTCTCAAGAGCACCGACTTGGTGTTCATCGATGCCATCGGCAGCGGCTATAGCCGCATCGTTGGCAAAGGCCACGCCAAGGATTTTTATGGCGTCAGCCAGGACGCGGCTGCGTTTGCACAATTCATCCAGCGTTACATCACAACCAATCACCGCTGGAACTCACCCAAATTCCTGTTGGGCGAAAGTTACGGCACTACCCGCAGCGCAGTCTTGGCCGATGATTTGGTGAACGATGGCGTGTACCTGAACGGCGTGATTATGTGTTCGACAGGGCTGGATTTTCTGACCATCGACAATGCGCCTGGCAACGATTTGCCTTACATCAGCTATTTGCCATCGTATGCGGCGATTGCCTGGTATCACAAGCGCTTGAATCCGATGCCGCCGGACCTCGCGGCCTTTGTGCAGAAGGTCGAACAGTTCGCCGGTACCACTTACGCGCGCGCACTGTTCGAAGGCTCGGCGCTATCCGCGAGTGACAAGCAGGCACTCGCAGCACAACTTTCAAGTTATACAGGTTTACCAGCAAGTCTGTGGCTCAAGGCGAATCTGCGTGTATCGCTGTCGGTATTCCGCCGCAATCTCATGGACAATGGCACCATGACTGGGCGCTACGATCAACGCTATACGATATTTGAATTGCAGCCGCTTCAGTCACAGCCGGGAAATGACAATCTCGGCGCCACTACCAGCGCCTACTACGGCGCACTCACCGCCACCATGAATCGTTATGTCAGCGAAACGCTGAATTACCACAGTGACCGTCCTTACGTGCAAAGCAGTCCTGCCGCATTCCGCGCCTGGGACTGGAGCTACAGGCCGCCGCTGGGTGAACAGGATATGGGTTTCGGCGGCCGCGGCACCTGTTGCGGGACGAACGTCGCTCCGGCACTGGCGCGCGCCATGAGCAACGATCCCGGTATGCAGCTCATGATGAACAACGGTTACTACGATACCGCCACGCCGTTCTTCGGTACCGATTACACGCTTGCCCATATGGGCCTGCCGGCGGCGCTGGAAAGCAACATCCACACATACTACTACCCGGTGGGCCACATGCTGTACCTGGATCCGCAGGTACTCCCGGAAGTGGATCACAACATCGATACGTTCATCGAACACGCATCGGCGGGCGGCTGAGTCACAACACATACAAGCAGGCAACAAACACCCACGACAGCTCCGTGGGTGTTTTCTCATCGAATGCCCAGACCCTGAATTCTGCATTTCAAGCAGACGGGCCCTTGGGCCATTCAACTAAGACGGCTCCGTACCTCGATGAAAACTGAGGTTTTTATGCTTCAGCGTGAGTGGTATAAACTCGGAATTCTATGGAACGCGGTGATACTCCAATGTCATCGACTTCTGCCTAATACAAGTTGGGCCCAAATAGATGCGCCTAAGATTTACTGACCGTTTACAATACTAACGCTTTCCGTTAGTATATGGCATGGCGATCAAGTCGTTCAAGGATGCGAACACGGAGAGTCTGTTTAAGGGTGCGCGAGTCAAGCGATTCGTGAACATTGAATCGGTGGCAATGCGCAAACTGGCCATGTTGAACCGTGCTGGCAGCCTCGATGACCTGCGCGTGGCCCCGGGCAACAAACTGGAAGCACTGAAAGGCAATCTAGCCGGGCTGCACAGCATTCGCGTCAATGACCAATTCCGCGTGTGCTTCCGGTGGACGCCTGAGGGCCCTGCAGACGTTGAGATCGTGGACTATCACTAACCGAGCACTGACATGCGTAAAGTTCCTTACCCCCACCCTGGCGAGATTCTTCTTGAAGAGTTTCTGAAGCCTATGGGCATCACGCAGTACCGACTGGCCAAGGAAATCGGAGTACCGCAGCGCCGCGTCGGCGAGATCGTTGCTGGCGCCCGCGGCATCACGGCCGACACTGGGCTGCGGCTCGCCCGTTTTTTCGGAACGTCTGAGGGCTTCTGGATTGGACTTCAGGTGGATTATGAAGCGGCAACTGCAAAGGATGTGCTGTCCAAGACATTGGAAAAGATCCGGCCTTGGAGAGTCGGCGCCCAACAACGGGTTCCACCAGTGGCCGGTCCTCGCGCTGCGCGTTCGGCCCGCCGCTGACCCCGGCAACAATACCCACAGTTTTGCTGTGGGAATTATTGCTTATCGGAAATCCAGATCCTGAATCCTGCAATTCAGACAGACGGGTCCTTGGGCCATACAACCAAGAGAACTCTACCCCAAGAAATTCAGAGGTTTTTATGCCTCAGCGAGAGTGGTATAAACTCGTAATTATATGGAACGCGGTGAAACTCCGATATTACCGATTTCAGCATAATGCATGTTAGACAGCTGCGAAACGAGAGCACAAGTGCAAAAGCCGACAAAAGGAAAACTTCTTACCGCTTACAAGCGATTAGTGCGCGAGTATGCCGATCAGCCAGTTGGTGAACGGATATTCAAGCGGGAGACTGGGTACTCGCCTTATTACTGGAATGGCGGTTATTGGCGTTCCTGGTCCGAATTTCAGACTGACGCCGGATACTCACCGAATATCGCTACGGAAAAAACACCGGACGAAGTGCTACTTCGCCGCTTTGCCGAGCTAACGATCGAGAGAGGCGAATTGCCAACCGAAGCTGATTTAATGCTCAAGCGAAAAGAGGATCCAACCTTTCCATCAAAGGCTACGTATCGACGCTGGGGAAGCCGAGATGCGCTACTGGAAAAAGTAACTGAATTTTGCGAAGAACATGAAGAGTTCTCATCGATTCTTGATTTACTAAAACATAAACACTCCACAAGCGTTACCCGTCGCTTAGAGGCAGACGAAATCAGGGGCTTTGTTTATCTCTTGCGATCAGGGAAGAGTTACAAGATTGGAAGATCTAATGCTGTTGGTCGCCGGCTACGAGAACTGTCCATACAATTGCCTCAGAGGCCAGACACCGTACACGTCATTGAAACTGATGACCCAGAAGGCATTGAGCAGTATTGGCATCGCCGATTCGCGGAGAAACGCCAAGCGGGCGAATGGTTCACCTTAACTCCTGATGATGTCCGGGCATTCAAGCGTCGACGCTTCCAATGAAGCAACTGTCTAACAATTGCTTCGAGAGCGACCTTGATAAACGCTTCGCATTTTCCTTGGTGCCTCAAGCGGGCCGTTAGCCGTGACTCAGGCAAATGGCAAAGGCGAAGGATATCTATTCATGCATGAAATCATCTGTCCGCACTGTAAAAAATCATTCAAGATTGACGAGGTCGGGTACGCGGACATACTTAAGCAGGTTCGCGATAACGAGTTCGAGCAGCAGTTGCATGAGCGGCTCGAGTTGGCAGAGCAGGACAAGCGGAATGCTATTGAGCTCGCGACAAGTAAAGTCTCCAGCGAGTTGGAGAAGGCAGCCGCAGCCAAGGATGCTGTGATCCAGGAACTGAAGGCTAGGCTCGATGCCGGTGAGGTCACAAAGAAACTCGCGGTGACGGAAGTGCGAAGCGCCTTGGAAAAAGAGCGTGACACACTCGCGAACGAACTCAAGCAAGCAAAGCAAGACAAGCAGACCACCTCCCAGCTTACCGAGGTGAGGCTTGTGAATGAACTGCAGAAAGCTGCCGCTACGAAAGACGCGGAGATTCAGGGGCTCAAGGCCAGGCTCGACGCCACCGCAATCACGCAGAAGCTCTCGATTACCGAGGCGATTAATGCAGTCGAGAAGGAGCGCGACGAACTGAAGAGCGACCTTGAGCGAGCGCAGCTTGTGAAACAGCTCGCCGAAAAGTCGCTTAAGGATAAGTACGAGACGCAGATCAAAGATCGTGATGACGCAATCGAGCGCCTCCGGGATATGAAGGCTCGCTTGTCGACCAAGATGGTTGGAGAAACCCTCGAGCAGCACTGCGAAACCGAGTTCAACCGCATTCGAGCAACAGCGTTTCCGAGGGCATATTTCGAGAAAGATAACGACGCGCGAGCTGGCAGCAAAGGAGACTACATCTTTCGCGACTCGGATAAGGCTGGCACTGAGATTGTCTCGATCATGTTCGAGATGAAGAACGAAAATGACGAAACAGCTTCCAAGAAGAAGAACGAAGACTTTCTTAAAGAACTCGACAAGGACCGGAACGAAAAGAGCTGTGAATACGCGGTCCTTGTTTCACTTCTTGAGCCTGATAGCGAGCTTTACAACTCCGGTATTGTTGATGTGACCCACCGTTATGGGAAGATGTATGTCATCCGACCGCAATTCTTCATCCCGATCATTACGCTGCTGAGAAACGCCGCTCAGAACTCACTGAAGTACAAAACAGAGCTCGCACTAGTAAAAGCACAGAACATTGATATCACGAACTTCGAGAACGAGCTCGAGGCATTTAAGACAGGCTTCGCCCGAAACTACGAACTGGCCTCCAAGAGATTTAAGACTGCTATTGAGGAGATCGACAAAACCATCGACCATCTTCAAAAGACTAAGGATGCGCTCCTTGGTTCTGAAAACAATCTCCGTCTTGCCAACAACAAAGCCGACGACTTAACTATCAAGAAACTAACTAAGGGTAACCTCACAATGGCCTCAAAGTTTGCTGAGCTCAAGAGCGATGACACTTCCGATTCTGAATAATAATAAGGGATAGACCACGGTTTATTTGCTAATCGCTGACTGACCGCTTCCCTTCGTTGAGAAATCGTGGACTGCCCCCTATTATTCGGCGTTCGGCCGAAAGAAGCCCAGACGCCATACGTTCTTAATCAGAGAGAAGTTCGACCAGAAGAGGTGCTATGAATCTCACTATCGTGTACTGCAACAACATTGATTCTGCCTCCATCGCTATTGAAGAAACGCGGCTCAATATCAAGTATGCTCTGAACGGTACAGGCAAAAGCACTATTGCCAGAGCCATCGAATTGCAGTTGCGCGGCGATGGTGCGCTGAAAGAGTTGACACCATTCAAATTTCTCGACTCCGCCAATGATGAGCATGCGCCCCGCGTCGAGGGACTCACTGGAATGACGTCCTGTGCTGTGTTCAATGATGCGTACATCAATCAATTCGCATTTCAACCAGACGAGATTCTCGCAAATAGCTTCAACGTGTTCGTTCGAAGTCCGGACTATGACAAGCACCTTGCAGAGATCGAAGTGCTCACCGCAAGCATTCGTGCCACCTTCAAGGAATCCGAAGACATTGATCGCGTCATTGGCGAGTTGACCACACTAAGCGACAGCTTCGGGAAGTCCAAATCAGGATTCTCCGCCGCCGGTGCGCTCGCCAAGGGAATTGGCAAGGGAAACAAGATCGCAAACATACCGAAAGGTCTAGAAAGTTACACGGCATATCTCAGAAGCTCGGTCAATTCAAAGTGGCTGCGATGGCAGATGGATGGGAATGCGTATGTGGAGCTTTCCGACAACTGCCCCTATTGCACCTCACCGACATCCGACAAGAAGGAGACGATAGCAAAGGTAAGCAAAGAGTATGACGCCAAAGCCGTAGAGCACCTGAACCGAATAGTTGGCGTGCTTGACGGCCTCGGCAAGTACTTCTCCGAAGATGCCGGGACCAAGCTCAAGGCGATCACATCCAACGTGAACGGTCTGTCCAAGGAGGAGATAAGCTATCTACTGCGAATAAAGGAACAAGTCGATGTTCTGAAGGGAAAGATGCTGGACCTTCGAGGAATGTCGTATTTCTCGATGAAGGATGCGGCCAAAGTGTCTGAGCTGCTATCAAGTCTGCGCATCGATCTTGGGTACCTACCCGGATTGGATTCGGCGAGTACGAGGGAGCTGGTCGAGAAGATCAATGCGGCGCTCGACGATGTTCTTGGCAAGGTCGGCAAACTGCAGGGCGAAGTGGCCCAGCAGACCGCAGTCATAAACAAAACGATCGAAGCCAATAAAGCGGGAATCAACGAGTTTCTTAAGTGTGCAGGCTACAAGTACCTTATTGACGCCGAATACGTTAATCAGACGTATAGGATGCGCCTTCGGCACGTGGATTCGGCAGAGGCAGTCAAAAGCGGGTCGCAACATCTGAGCTATGGAGAGAAGAACGCATTCGCACTGGTGCTGTTCATGTACGAGTGCTTGTCGAAACAGCCCGATATCGTCATCCTTGATGATCCTATTTCGTCATTCGACCGCAATAAGAAATACGCCGTCATTGACATGCTGTTCAGGGGCAAGAGAAGCCTTCGTGGAAGAACTGTATTAATGATGACCCACGATCTTGAGCCCATCATCGACATTCTTCAGAATCTTCCACACAAGTTTGATTCTCCACCGCTGGCGTCCTTTATGTGGTTACGGCAGGGCGACTTGAATGAACTGCCAATTGAGCGCGCAGATCTGTGTACATTTGGCAGAATATGCGATGAGAACATTGCTGGTGCGGCAGAAGACATTGTTAAAGTGACCTACCTGCGTAGATATTTTGAAATCTTGGATAATAGGGGGCTGGCATATCAGCTGTTATCCAACCTCTTGCACAAGCGCAGTACGCCGTTCAAGAAGGAAGGCGGATCAGAGACAGCTCTATCGGCGGACGAGATTGCCAAGGCGACTACGGAGATTCAGAGGAAGATGCCCTCGTTTGACTACAAACGTCTTCTATCGCGGGTCTCAGATAGCGCACTACTAAAGAAAGCGTTCATTAATTCAGCGAACAGCTATGAGAAGTTGCAGCTCTTCAGACTACTGCAGGACCAATTAGAACCCAACGATGTGCTCCAGAAGTTTATTAACGAGACATTTCACATCGAGAACGAGCTCGTTATGCAAATCAACCCCTGTAAGTACGACGTGGTTCCAGAATTCATTATGGAAGAGTGCAAGCGGTTGATTTGTGCGATTAATAACTAAGGTACAGACCACAGTTTATTTGCTAATCGCTGACTGACCGCTCCCTTCGTTGTGAAATCGTGGCCTGCTACTACTGTTTCAATTGCTCCTGCCAGAACTGCTGCATGGCAGTGAACAAGTGCGTGCGCGCGGCGGGACCGGAAATGCCGTGGGTCTTGTTGGGATAGATCAATAATTGATATGGTTTGCCAGCGTCAATCAGCGCCTGGATGAATTGCACTGTGTTCTGCCAGTGCACGTTATCATCGCCGGTGCCGGCCACCAGCAGCAGTGGATCGGCCAGATTTCCGGCCGACGCCACCGCTGAGCTTTCCGCGTAACCCTGTGGGTTTTCCTGCGGCGTACCCATGTAACGCTCGGTGTAAATTGAATCGTAATCCTGCCATTGAGTCACCGGCGCCACGGCGATGCCGGCATGCCACACGCCCGGCGCATGCGTGAGCACATAGGCCGTCATGTAGCCGCCGTAACTCCAGCCCCAGATACCGATGCGGGATGCGTCTACCCAGGGCTGCAATTTGAGCCAGCTCACCGCAGCCAGCTGGTCAGCCAGCGCCAGTTTTCCGAGATGATTCTTAACCAGCGCCTGGTCTCGGTGGCTGAAATAGGTAGCAGCGCGGTTATCGGTGGCAAAAAGAATGAACCCCTGGTTCGCCAGCAACTGATCAAACAGGAAATTTGTTCCGCCCCAGATATCGCGCACCACTGGCGGCACGTCGGGGCCGCCGTACTGGTACATGATGACGGGATATTTTTTGCTGGAGTCAAAATCTAGCGGCAGCGTCAGGCGCGCGTAAATGGGCGTGCGACCGTCGGCGGCGGGAATGGTGAAGAACCGTGGTTTTTCGAAATGATAGGGTAATTTCGCCGCCGCTTGAATCACGACATGGCGTTGCTTGTCCAGGCTCACCAGGGTCAGCGACGGTGGTGTCAGCACGTTTGAAAAGGTATCCAGGTAGTGCCGTGCCTGCGGACCCATGTCGATGTCGTGGGTACCGGGTTCGGTGGTCAGCGCCCGGGGTTCACCGCCGCGCAATGACACGCGGTACAGCTCGGTATTCAACGGGCCGTGCGTGTAGCGGGTGAAATACAGTTCGCCGTGCTGCTCATCCACCCCTGCGAACTTGAGCACGTTGTAATCGCCGAGCGTGAGTTTGCGCGCCGTACGGCCATCATCGCCGTATAGATAAAGATGATGCCAGCCGTCCTGTTGATTGCTCCAGATAAAGCCACCGCTTTTAAGAAAATGCGGCGCGTCGCGTACGTCAACCCAATCCGGATCAGTCTGCGTAACCAGAGATTGCGATTGCCCCGTGATGGGATCGGCGCTCAGCAGTTGCAACCGGGTCTGGTTGCGATTCAGCACTTCACCGTACACCCGGCCGGTTTTTGGCAGCCAGCCGAAACGCGCGAGATACGTGTCCGGTGTACCGGCCATGTCCATCCAGGCGGTTTTGCCGGATTGCACGTCGCGCACGCCCAAGCGCACGATGGGATTGGGTGCGCCGGCAGTAGGGTATTTCTGCTGATAGACGCTGGGCTGCTGCTCCACGTAATTGATGAGCGGAAAACTGCGCACCGGCCGTTCATCGGATTGCAGAAACGCGATGTAGCAGCTATCCGGTGACCAGGAATAGGCGGAGCGCAGGTCCAGCTCCTCGGTGTACACCCAGTTCAGCTCGCCGTTCAGAACGCCTTGCTGGTGAAGCGCCACGGTATGCACGGCGCCGCCGTGCAGCAAAACGTAATGCACATCCCCGTTCGTTACGTAACTCACCCATTGTTCATCCGGTGACAACTGCGGATTGCGTTTGGCGCCCGGTTCGTGGGTGATCTGTGTGATCTGATGGCTATCGAGATTGTAGAGGTACACCTGATCGTCGCTGAGATAGAACAAGGCGTCACCCTTAGGCGACCAGTAGTAACTGTCTACGTGATAACGGGTGATGCGTTCCTGTTCACGCTGGTTCTTGATGTCGCTGGGCGGCGCGGCAGCGCCCGCCAATTGCTTGCCGGTAAGCAAAAATGAGATCTTGCCGGTTTCCGTATCAACGATATAAAGATCTGCCTGTGGATTGCCCAGATGTCGCAGCAGGTAAGTCACATGGCGCCCATCGGGACTCCATTCCACGTCCTCAGGCTGATAACCCGTGAGTCCCGGTTCGGCAAAAATCTGCGCGATGCTGTAATTGGGCTGATTAAGCACCTGGGACGCGGATGCGGCGCTGAATGCCGGCAGCACCAAGCCGCAAGACAGCAACAGGCAAAAGACGCGGGTAATGGTTTGCATCGGCTGGATCGTTCAATCAGGGTTGGATTTAATTATAGGCGTCCTATCAACGCGCGCCGGCTTGTGGCTGTTCCAAGCGGCCGCTGCGATCGGGATGATGAAATAAAATGACTACCACTACCGAAGACAGGGCCAGTGCCGCCATGAGCCAAAAAGTAGCGTTGAAGCTCTGCGTCAGTCCCACCAGCCATCCAGTCACCAGTGGTGCGACAAAACCGGAGATGGCAAAGAAAGTATCCATGACGCCCAGAGCCGTGCCTGCCCGCTCCCTGGCCACGTCCACGTTAATGGCATAAAACGCTGCATTCGCGCACATGCTCAAACCAACCGCCAGGGAAATGAAAATTAACATCACCGTTAGGTCGTGAACAAAGATCACCGGCAGGATGCACAGACCCGCGAGCAACTGCGAAATCCAGATGGGATGGGAGCGCGCGATACGCAGACTGCCGGTCTTGCGCAACAACATATCGGACAGATAGCCGAACCCCCACAGCAACACCGTCGCCGTTAGCCAGGGGGCGATGGCAAACACGCCCACCTGTTTCAGATCCAGTTGATAGACTTTTTCGAGATACGTCGGTAACCAAGTCATGAAGAAGAACAGGTAATAGCCGAACACGAAGAACGACCAGTCGTTGGCTAGCAACGTGGGATTGGACAGCAGGAATTTCCACATGCCGGGCATGTGCCGGCGACGGTTGTGCATAGTTTTGGCGTCACTGGTCCGATCCACGCTTTTGCCATCGCGAATATGCTCCAATTCCGCCGCATTCACGAAACGACTGTGCTCGGGAAAATCCCGGAACAGGAACCACCACAGCGGCAACCAGATGACGCCGAGAAGCATGAGCACGATAAACATGCCGCGCCAACCCACGTGGAGGATGAGCTGGGTGACGATGGGTGCGCCGATGGCAAGCGCCAGCGGTACCGCTACCAGCGAATTGGACAAAGCGATGGCGCGCTCGCGACTGGACAGCCAGTCTGCCACGCCGCGGTTCATGGCCGGGAAATTTGGGCCTTCCGCCACACCTAACAGCACACGCGCGCAGGCCAGCATGACGAAACCCACCGCCAAACCAGTAAGGCCAATGGCGATGGACCACACCAGCGCTGCCCAGAACAGTGTGACCCGCGCACCGTGGCGGTCGGCAAAGATGCCACCGAAAAATGTGGTGAGCATGTAACCGATGCTGAACGCAGCCAGGATGAAACCACTCAGAATATCCTCATCGTGACGGCTGAAATCCAGATCACGGGCGATATCACCGATACCGTAGGAAATCGCGGAGCGGTCAATGTAATTGACGACGGTGATGAAAAAAATGAGCGCGATGATTATCCAGCGGAATCGGGTCACGCGCATGGAGAAACTTCCCTTAACCACCGGATGACTAGCCAATCAGTGCAGGCTATGTCCAGTAACCGGGGGTGTAAATTTCACGGTGATGGTCACGTGCTGGGTAGGGCCGTCGCCATTCTTGCCGATCAGTGGTTCAAGGTACCACTGCTTCACAGCGGCCAGCGCCGCAGCGTTGAACAATTTCGGCGGCGTAGCTGTAATCACTTTTGGATTGACTGCTTGGCCGCGCTTGCCAATATCAAAAGACAGTGTCACCGAGCCGGAAAGTTGCTGGCTCAAAAGTTCCGGCGGATATACCGGATTCACACGGAAGATTCGCCACTGACCAGCGGTCACTATTTCGCAGCTTCTGTCCGGTTCGTATATTTCAACCTGGTGACGGCAGAAAAACCGGGTCCGATCCTGGCTCGCCTCGGGTCCGAAGAACAATGGATAGATAAAGTCCCGGTCCACCGGCTGAGCACCAACCATCGCTGGTTTGAAGCGCCATTGCCGGATGGCCGCGAGCACAACCTCCGTGTCTGCTGGCGATAGTTTCGAATAAGCCGCATTGGGATTCTGCACGCTGCCATCGGCCTTAACGGTGAGGGTTACTAGTATCTGCTGGTCCATTGGATCGCTGATAAGAGCTTGTAGTTCGGGCGTCACGATCTGGCTTACCGGTGTGCCAATCATGACTGGAGGAGCTTGAGGGGGTTTAAAAGACGCGGGTGGCGATGTAGTGACGCATGCTGAAAGGAAAAGCCCCGTCAACAAAAAAACCCATGCTTTTTGCATCGTTAATGACCCGGTTGTGGCTTCGAAACAGGATTCAGACAATGTCCTTCGAAACGCGCGCTACCTTAACACGGGTGCCAATGTTGCCGAAATCCAGCCCTCAGCTGGGAAGCTTGGACTATAATACTGGTTATATATCCAGTTATACTATGACCACACCCCCCCGTTCCCAACATAAAGGCCGCGGCGCACTTTCCAATCCGGAAGGCCGTTTCGAGACCCGTCACCGTGAAGACGTTGAGGATGACTCGGGGCATCACGAAGACGACGAACTGCCGCCGCTGGAAACCACGGTGACCGCCGAACCGGCGCGTTCCATTATCAGTCGCAATCAATCGCCAGACATCCCTTTTGAGCAATCCATTAATCCGTATCGCGGATGTGAGCATGGTTGCATTTATTGCTATGCACGACCCAGCCACGCATATCTAAATCTTTCTCCCGGACTGGATTTTGAAACCAAGCTGTTCTACAAGGCGCACGCCGCCGAATTGCTGGAACAGGAATTGCGCAAACCCGGTTACCGCTGCCAACCCATTACCTTGGGCGCCAACACTGATCCATACCAACCCATCGAGCGCAAGCTCAAAGTGACACGCAGTCTGCTGGAAGTGCTGCAACGTTTCCAACATCCAGTAAGCATCATCACCAAGAGTGCGCTTGTGACGCGCGATCTGGATATCCTCGCGGATATGGCGAAGCAGGATCTGGTCAGCGTCATGGTGAGCGTGACGACGCTGGATGATGCGCTGAAACGTTCACTGGAACCGCGCGCTCCCAGTTCCTGGGTACGGCTCAAAACCGTGCACAAATTGGCCATGAAAGGCGTGCCGGTAGGCGTGCTAACCGCTCCCATCATACCTAGGGTGAACGACGCTGAAATGGAGAGAATTCTGGAGCACGCTGCCAAAGCTGGCGCGTGCTGCGCCGGCTATGTGCTGTTGCGGCTCCCTTATGAAGTGAAGGACTTGTTCCGTGAGTGGCTGGCAACCCATATGCCGCTCAAGGCCGAGCACGTTATGAGCCTCATCCGGCAATCACGTGGCGGCAAGGATTACGACGCGGAATTCGGCGCCCGCATGCGCGGTACTGGAGAATACGCAGAACTCATCGCCAAACGATTCTCCCTGGCCTGCAAACGACTGAATCTTGTGCATGCACGCCGTATGCAACTCAACAGCATGCATTTCCGGGTGCCATCCGAAAGTTCACAGCTGGATTTGTGGTCATCGTAAGCGTGGCCTGACAGATCGTGTGATTTGTAATGAGGATCAGTGAACCGAGTCGCCGTGTTGTCGTGTGGTCTCGCTTTTGAGGGCTTCCAGCTCCCGTGCCACTAGTTTGGGATCCAGCAGATTGATCTCCACCAGGCGCTTCAGATGCGCGAAACTTTCAGGATCGCGTGCTTCCCAACTGCAGCCGATATGCTCGCCATTGACATGCATAACCACGGCATCCAGCTCCAACTTGATGAGTTCCGCCAGCCGCCATTCCACCCGCAGGTGATCGCCTTCGGTGGGCCGCCAGTTCGGGGAACAGCGCCCCAGAAACCCTCGCAAGGACATGTCCAGCATTTCACATTCCTGTACCGAATCGCCCTGACGGACTCGGATGACGGAGGAAAAGCGGAAACGTCGGAAGCGACGTCGCTCGTGACCTGCTTGGACCGACATGTTTTAATTCCCCGTGGGTGACGCGGCGTTGTAAGTATAGCCAGCATTCCACCCGGCTTCAGGTCATTTCGGCCAAATTGAGTCGCTAGACCGCACTGTTTGTAGTTTCTGGTAGGGTGAACCCTTCACAGCGGCAGCCGAATCTGTTACTAAAGCCGCAAGAGCCAGTCGGAGCCAAGAAGCCCGGCGACCCTTCACAGCATATCCATCACATCGGAATCCCTCATGACCAACCAGGCAAAAGTCTCCCGGACCCGCTCGTTCTCCACAGTCTTCCTGATTGAGATGTGGGAGCGTTTTGGATACTACGGCATGCAGGTGCTGATCGTGTATTACATGGTCGAACGCCTTGGGTTTCCGGATACCCGCGCCAATCTGACCTGGGGTGCGGCGGCGGCATTGATCTACATAGCACCCGCAATCGGCGGTTGGGTCGGCGACAAGTTCCTCGGCACCCGCCACACGATGCTGCTAGGCGCGTGCGTGCTGACGATCGGTTACGCGCTGATGGTGGTGCCCGCGGCATCTTCGGAATTCCTGTTTCTCGCGCTAGGTGTGATCGTGGTCGGCAACGGCCTGTTCAAGGCCAATGCCGGCAATCTGGTGCGCAAAATCTACGAGGGCGACGACTCCAAGATCGATAGCGCTTTCACCATCTATTACATGGCAGTCAACATCGGCTCGATGGTGTCGATGTTGTTGACACCCGCCATCAAAACCTATTTCAACGCACCCTTCCACGGCCAGTTGACCTGGCTGCTGGGCTCACACGCGGCAGCATTCTTCGGCAATAGCCTAGGCTGGCACATTGCCTTTGCCGTGTGCTGCGCGGGCCTGCTAGTGGGTCTCGGCAACTACGCGGTGATGCGGCACACCCTCAATCACATTGGCTCGGAACCGGATCACCAACCGTTCAAGCTTTGGAAGCTAGCAGCTGTGCTCGTCGGCGGTATCGTGGTGATATTCATTTCGGCCTTCATCCTGAGGTACGGAAACGTGGCGCGCATTTTCGTGTACGTGGCCGGCGCCTGCATGCTGGGAATTTTTACGTACCTGATCACCAAGAGTCAGCACAGCGAGAAAGCAGGGTTGATCATCTCCCTGATCTTGGTAATCGAGACGGTGTTTTTCTTCATCTTCTACCAGCAGATGTCTACTTCGTTAAACCTGTTTGCGTTGCGAAACGTCAACCCATCGTTCAACGTATTCGGTTTTCATCTGTGGAATTGGGATCCAGCCCAGTTCCAGGCGTTCAACCCGATCTGGATCTTCATCCTCAGCCCGATTCTAGCGTTCTTTTACACACACTTTGCAAAACGTGGCAAGGATCTCTCAATCTCTACCAAGTTCGCGCTGGGTTTCGCGGCTGTTGCGGTAGGATTCTTCATATATGGTGCTTCAGCACACTTCCTGAGCGGCCCAGGCAAAACCACCTCATGGGTGATGGTGTGGGGCTACGGATTCGGCTCGTTGGGTGAACTACTGACCAGTGGTCTAGGCTTGGCCTTCATCGCGCGCTACGTGCCGGCGCGGATGGGGGGTTTCATGATGGGCGCCTACTACATCGCGGTCGGCGTCTCACAGTATCTCGGTGGCGTGGTCGCCACCTTCGCCAGTGTGCCAACAACCATCACCGACCCGGTCCAGATGATGCCAATCTACACCAAACTGTTCAACGAACTGGGCATCGCCGGCATCGTCTGCACGCTGATCGCACTCGCGGTGCTGCCACTCATACGCAAGTTGAACGCTGAACACAGTAAGCACGCTCAAATAGAACAACGATAGAGAACGAGAACCTTGATAAATCGGGTCTTCGAGTTCCTATGCTATTTGTGACTGGTTCAGGCTTATATGCAGCGTGTCAAAACGGACAGTTCCGTCAGCTATTCCGAGCATTTTCTGTGTCATCATCGTTTCTTTAATTCTGCTAAGGAATGTTTGATCCAGAAGTTTAGAGTCCACTCCGCATCAGATAAACTTAGGCTAGCACTGACAAACCCGTAAACAAGTATTTACTGCGTGCATCACCAGACACACCATAAAAAACGCCCCGTCAAGCGCGGCGTTTTCAATGACATGAACAGGTTTCTTATTGATTGGTAACGCGCAGTTCCACACGGCGGTTCTGGGCGCGGCCTGCCTTGGTTTTGTTGGAGGCAATGGGATCGGCTTCGCCGTAACCTTTGGCTGTGAGGCGGCCGGCATCAATGCCGTGATCCACCAGGTACTTCATCACCGCTTCCGCGCGATGCTGAGACAGCGTCACGTTATATGCGGCTTTGCCGGTGTTATCGGTGTAACCCGCGACTTCTGCATCAATGCCGGGATTGTTCTGCAACGTCTGTACCGCGCCATCCAAGGTAGCTTTGGACACCGGCAGCAAACGCGCGGAGTTGGTGGCGAATTCCACGCCCGGCAGCGAAATGATCTTCTGCAGTGCGGGAGCCGGAGCGGGTGCCGGAGCCGGCGGCGGCGCGACCGGAGCGGGTGCCGGAGCCGGCGGCGGTTGCGGTGCAGGCGCGGGTGCTGGGGGAGGCGGTGCCGCCTCGGGTGCCGATCCCAGCGGGATTTGCAGGCCGATGCTGGCAATCAAGTCGTTGAAATTGCCGTTACCGAAAGTGTGCAGCCCTTGCACGCTGAAGCGGATGGCGCCGCCCCAACTCCACGGTGAACTCAGGAATCCCAAACCAAGCGTGCCATAAGCCTTGGTGCTGTTGACCGTGCTGACCGGCGGAAAGCAGGGACCGATGCCGCAACCAGTACCAGTTGTGCGCTGATCATTGGCGCCGGCGCCCAGTAACAGGAACGGTGCAAAGGCTTGTGGCCGATCATTGAAAAACCACAGGCCGTTCACACCATAGGCAGTCTGATGAATCGAACCGGTAAACTCACTTTTGGCATTCAACTTGTAATCAATGATGCCGAGCTCCAGGTTCCAGTCCTCGCTGATCGGCTTGCCAAAGTCGAGCTGCCAGCCACTGCCGCTTTTTGTGTTTTCCTTGCTGTCCGATTCTTTGCTGTTCGGCCACACGTAGCTGTACTGCGGCGTGATATACCAACGGCTGTCGAAACTTTGATACTGTGCCAATGCTGTAACCGATGCCGCCGCCATGCCCAGACCGATTATCAGCAAAAGATATTTGAGTTGAGGTTTCATGTTGCTGTTCTCCTTGTGTTTTGGATGATTCAATCCCATGAGTTATGAGCCAAAGCACACGGATATTTTAGCTCAGCTCTCTTCAACAAAAACTGACTTTCCATAATCATTGAGCGCCAGCGGGCCAGGTTCCCCATATTGTGCGTGCGTGCACGCCAATCAGACGCCAAATCACGACGATCACCTTTCCAGGGCAAATGGATAAGTAATGCGTATCCCCTTTACCTCCGCAAAAGGGGTGAGCTTATGGACCTGCCCTTTGCCTGGCCCCATGATGTGGCGCACTTCGATGCCGCGCACCGTGAGCGCATCTGCAATCAGCGAACGGTGACAGCGCCAGGGTACGGCTTCCGCGCACATGATCGCGACGGGTTCATTACTGGCCGCGTCAATCAGCCCATTCAAACCGTGTTCGAATTCCTGCGTGAGCATGTAATCGGCATAACCGCGGAAGCTGGCATTGCGCCAGCCCATATTGGGCGAATCCTTGTGGGTTTTGCGCAAACCGCCCAGTTCGCCCAGATGCGTATAACCGATGCCGGTCTGTTCCAGCGGTCCCGGCAGCGAATCCAGATTGAATTGCGGATTGTGGCGTGAGCGCGGCACCGTACGCACATCCACCAGCCGCCGCACGCTGTTTTCCCGGAGCAGCGCAATGAATTCCTCCAGTGAGCGGGTGGAATGGCCAATAGTCCAAACGACCGAGTTTTGCTCAGACATCACATCAGTCTACAAACAAGACATATCAAAAAAACAGGGCGGGTTGCCCCGCCCTGTGTCACAGACTTTGTGACTAAAAATCAGGCGGCGTCCGAAGGACCCCCGATATTGAGGCAGTTCTTGCCACAGCCGTGATTGATAATAGTCGCGGCCGAGATATACGCCGCCACCAAACCACTGAACAACTGGAGATAGCCACCGATGTATTCGAACACGTCCATTCCCAGCCAGCCCTGGAGTGCGTAGGCCAGTCCGGTAAGCCACGCCGCCAACAAGAACAGTGAGCGTGCCCAGCCTGCTTTAAATGAGCCAATCCATACATAGAAAAAGAAAACCGCCCATACCAGACCGAACCAGCCCATAGTGCCGGATGAGTCGCCAGTGGTTGCCATATGGCCCATGCCGCTGTGACCCAAAGTCATCAGCAAACCGGCAAAGCCAAAAAAGATGATGGCATCCAGGGTTCGGCCATGGAAAAAACTCAGGATCGCCATGACCCCGAGCACCACGCTTCCGAGCGTGAACATCATGATCATGGCGTGCATGTTGGGACCGGCGACCCAGTGTGTGGGGGAGAGCCCCCCCATCCAAAGCGTCAAACCGATAGCCATGAATCCGATAGTGGATGAAATGACCAGTCTGTTATTCATAAAACCAACCTCCATTCTTGTTCAAGTTTAGGTTTTGAAAAACGGCGCCAGAGTGAAGACCTGAGGCAGGGTGGTGATAATGCCCCGGGCACCTGAAACAGCTGCCCAGCCGTCGTTCATAGGTATAGACCATAGCCAGGAATTGTGGAAAGCATTATCGCAGCCCACAAAAATCGTCTTCAAGCATGCTGGTATCTGCTGCGATCCTGCTCCTTACCAGCCAATCTGGCCGAAATGCCAAGAAAGAATTACAGGACATGCAATTTGCGTGCCTGAAAATTTGCCCGTCGTCTTCCAGCACTCACACGCTTTCCGCTAAACGAGGCTTATGAGTCCAGATAACGATTCTTGAGCCGCACATAGTGCGCGGCGGAGTAGCGCAGCATCTCCCGTTCCGGGTCCGTCAGCGGCCGGATTTTCCGCACCGGGCTGCCGCGGTAAAGGTGGCCGGACTCCAGCCGCTTGCCGGGACTCACCAGGCTACCGGCGCCCAACAACACATCGGACTCGATCACCGCTCCGTCCATGATAATGGCGCCCATGCCGATGAGACAACGGTCGCCGATGCTGCAGGCATGCAGCAAGCATTTATGCCCAACCGTCACGTCTTCGCCAATGACCAAGGGAAATCCGCCGGGACTGTACGGTCCATCGTGGGTTACGTGCAGAACGCTCGAATCCTGGATGTTGCTGCGCGCGCCGATGCGGATATTATTCACATCACCCCGCGCCACCGTGTATGGCCACAGGGAAACATCATCCTCTAGCGTCACCTGACCGATGACCAAAGCCGTATCATCGAGATATACGCGCTGACCCAGACTGGGTGTGAAAGAATCAAACGGCCTCACAGGCATGGTGACATCCAGCAACGTATGAAGAGTCTGTAAAGCATACGGTGCCGCAGAGTATTTGTCTCGCGGCCGCGACGGATAAGGGGTCGTCTGGTGCCTAAAAGCACCAGTGTTATACTTGTTCACTAAATACGAGCTTGGGGAGTTGCCATGGGCGTGATCGGTTTCATCATCCTTGCGATCATTATTATCGTCATCATCTATGGCTTCGTGCTGTACAACAACTTGGTGTCGTTAAAGAACAACGTTGCCACCGCGTGGTCTAACATTGACGTCCTGCTCAAACAACGGCACGACGAACTGCCCAAACTGGTTGAAACCTGTAAACAGTACATGGGCTATGAGCAGCAGACGCTGGTCAAGGTAATGCAGGCACGCGAAGGTGTGCAACAAGCACGCGCGAGCGGCAACGTGGCAGCTCTGGGTCCGGCTGAAGGACAGTTACGCGCGACCATCGGAAACCTGTTCGCGGTAGCGGAAGCCTATCCCAACCTCAAGGCCGACGAATCCTTTCAGCAGTTGCAGACTCGCATCACCGGGCTTGAGAACAGCATCGCCGACCGCCGCGAGTTCTATAACGACTCCGTGAACGTCTTCAATACCCGCATCGAGCAGTTCCCGGAAGCCATCATCGCGCGCAACTTCGGATTCAAGGAAGCCAGCCGTCTGGAGTTCTCCAGTGATGAAAAGAAAGACGTGGACATGAAAGCGCTGTTTAGCTAAGCCAGGCACATGTTCGAATTGTCGCGTGCAGAGACCTGGGCACCGGCCATCCATGCAGCCGATCCCGGTAGCTTCTGGTTCTGGAGCTTCGTTCTCTGCTTGCTCGCGATCGCCGCTCTGCTGGCCGGTTTCGTGTTCCTGCTGCGTGCCTGGCTTGTCAAAGAAACGCCTGTCTCGCTTGTCCGCTCCGCTGCCCAAGGCTACGTCAAACTCGAAGGGCATGCGGATCTCATGCCCGGGCCGGCGATCGCTTCCCCGCTCACCGGCACACGCTGCGCTTGGTGGTCCTACAGTATCCAGGAACGCTCCAGCGGCGGTCGCAACCGCAATTGGGAGCAGATCGAGCACGGCACCAGTGATGATCTGTTCCTGATACGGGACACGAGCGGCCAGTGTGTCGTGGATCCCACGCACGCCGAGGTGATCCCGGCTACCGAAAACGTCTGGTATGGGGCCGAGCGACGGCCGCTCACCGGACCCACCGTCGGCGGTTTTGCCCTGAGTTCAAAATATCGTTACATGGAAAAGCTCATCCGTCCATCGGAATTCATTTTCGCACTGGGATTCTTTCATTCCCAGGGCGGCGAAGCAGGTGTATCCGTCATCAACGACGAAGTGTCGCAGTTGCTGCACACATGGAAGCAAAATCAGGCCGATCTTTTGCGCCGCTTCGACACCGACCATAACGGACAGATTGACGCTCAAGAATGGGAAATCGCGCGTCAAGCCGCGCGCCAGCAAGTTCTCACACAGGAACAGGCAGAGGCGCAACGACCACCCGTGGATGTGTTGGCACAACCCACGGATGGCCGCCGCTTTCTTATTTCTACGCGTTCGGAAACAGGTGTTATCGCACGGTTCCGGCTCTGGGCCGCCGGATGCCTGCTGGTATTCGTGGTGCTCGGCGCTATCGACGGCTACATGATCACGACTCGCCTGAGTATGCCAGTCGTCACCCAATCAGTCGCTAATCCCAGTCCGTGATAACATTTTCCTGAACTCTTTTTCCAGGATTTGATCTGCTCTCATGCCCAACAACCCTTTGCTGTCTTATGACGGCCTACCTTCGTTTCCCCGCATCCGCGCCGAACATATCGAGCCAGCCGTGGATACGGTTCTCGCCGAGAACCGCAGGCGCATCCTGGAATTGCAGACCCTTGCACCGCCAA
>JBOIBD010000006.1:0-36077 GCA_050739415.1 Gammaproteobacteria bacterium
GATCAAGTATAAACCCAGGGACAATAGGATCTGGAACACTTGATGTGTGGTATCGAGCGCGGCACGCCCGACAACGAAGGTCGGCAAAACCAACCCCAGAACACACAGCACGAGGATTACATCGAGATAGGCATTGGCTCCCTGCAGATTGTACTGTTGCTCCCGGTAGCGCAATCCCCCTACTAGCAAGCTCAATCCCACCATACCGTTCATGATAATCATGACAACCGCAAACATGGTATGTGACGCGAAGGTGGGATTATTCGCTCCGTGCAGCATCACCATGGCGATGGTGGATACTTCGATGATTATTACAGAGACAGTAAGAATGAGAGTGCCATAGGGCTCACCGAGGCGGGCCGCCAGGGCTTCCGCGTGCCGCACTACGCATAGTGACGCCCATAGGATCACGCCAAACAACCAGACAAAACTTACCGCCAGCCACCATGGTGGTGAAGCACTGCCAAGCATTTTCTGTCCGCCTGCCAGGAAAATAAACAGGGTGACCAGTACCGCCAATAACGGATATTCAATGCGTGCCGCGTGCTGCCATGGAATTTTTATCACAGCGTTCACAAATATATTCACAAGTGAGCACTGGCGTGGTAAATATGTGCCACGTCATTTGTCTGTTCCGAGGGTAATCCCTGCAATCTTTATAGACTTTGCTGTCGCACTGAAACCTAACGGCTTCAGACCGTAATAATCTTCAATCATCAAAAGCACACTATAGTGATTAACATTCTGATCGTTATATCCGGGCTTGATCCCCGCTCCGACCACGATCAATGGAATCTGATTCACAGCACTGCGAGCGTCACTTTCATCCCAGGTGATGATCAGCAGGCTGTCATGGCCTTTGGCCCATGCCGCATACCCACTCAGATGCGTGTTTAGCCAGACATCGCCTTCAGCAATCGTGCCGTCATGCATATCGTTCATCATGTTTGGCACTACGATAGCCACCGTCGGTAGTTTGGAATAATTCTTTGGAAAATCACCGAATGAACGATTGACGGAAGCCTGTACATTGGCCGCCTGAAAATCCACCACCGGATTGTGCTTGCGCCGGTATAAACCACCACTACCGCTACAACTTGTGAACCCGGTTTCCGGCAGGTCTTCTGAATAAATAGCGAAACTCAAGTGCTTGGCTAACAGTTCGCTAGCCAGGTTCGGGCCGGTTAGATCATGCGGGCAGGAATCATCCGTCAGTCCGTAAGTGGATCCGGCAAACAGTGCCACATAATTTGGCTGGCTGGGATGCCTGACCGCATGCGTATTAGTGAACAAAATACCTTGCTTTGCTAACTCATTGATATAGGGTGCATCTGGATTGCCGATGATGGTGGAATAGGATTTGTTCTCTTCGATCACAAGCACCACATGCGCCGGGCGCCATTGGGTAGTGATATCCGCCGCAAGCGCGCTTCGGCAACATAGCGCAGTTGCGAGGAAGCCCAATAGAAACAGGCTATGTGACAACATCTTGGTAGAACAATGCAAAATCATGTCACACCTCTATCAGGGCTTTAAGCATGGAATTGAGACAAGTTTCTGGGGATCCATTCACGCCAGCTATGAGGTCCTGGCCCTAGGTCCGGCTCTTTTTAGTACGACGCTGCAACTGACGCGTCACCGTCCGCCCGGCACAGCCGAGTGCTCCGTCAATCGCTGCCTGCAATGCGGAATGCTGTTGCTCCACCACGATGCTTGGCAGTCCACGTAACACGACCTTTATTCGGCAGCGTTTGTCGTTGCCGCCACGTGGTCCGTTGACATCTTCAATGCGAACACTCACGCGCTCGATGGAACCTTCATACTTGCTGAGCTTGCGGCCAAGTTTACGGCGAATGTAATCACGGTCAGCCCGGTTAACTTCCGCGCCTGCGGCTCGGATAAAAGCCGGCCATGGTGCGCGTTTTAGGCTATCGGGCTTACGAATGCGGTCGCGGCCCAGATTCGGTGTGTTGCGTCCTGTAATCTCGATCATGTGCTATTACTCCTAATTTATTCAATGGTAATGAGCAAATCCATATGTACGTGATGGTTCAGTCATCTATCACTTACCATCTATGAATTGCTAGTTTACCCATGGTCAAGCTCGATGTCTCGTGGTTCAACAGTCGCATGATCATTTCGACTACTGTTCACTGAATACGTGGTCTAACTAATAGCATATCCCAAGTAATCCACAACGAATTCACAGAACGATTTCTAGAAGTACCCATAAAATTAGAGCTGGCCATCTCGTATCCAACACCGTAAAATACGGCTGTTTTCCCACAGGGAACCTGTTCATGCGCATCGCCAAAGATACAGTAGTCTCGATTGACTACACCCTCACAGACAAGGACGGCAGCATTCTTGATAAATCCAAAGCTCAGGAACCCCTTGCTTACCTCCACGGTTCGGGAAATATCATCCCCGGCCTTGAAGAGGCGCTGAACGGCAAGTCTGCAGGTGATTCCATCCAGGTGACGGTGCTGCCGGAGAAAGCCTATGGTCTGCGGGACGAATCCCTGACTCAGAAAGTGCCTCGGAAACTGTTCAATGCCACGCAGGACATCAAGCCGGGTATGCGTTTTCACGCCGAGGGTGAGCATGGTCACAATACGGTGACAGTAACGGCGGTGGATACGGAACATGTGACCGTGGATGCCAATCATCCCTTAGCAGGCCAGACACTGAATTTCGATGTGAATGTGATTGAAGTACGTGCCGCAACCGGCGAAGAAATGGAGCACGGCCACGTGCATGGCGCTCACGGCCATCATCATTAAACCATCTGGCTGTAGTAGTGGTGGTCCCGTCGCGATACAAGATATAGAAATCATCGCGGCGAATATCGCCGCTCCCACAAGATGAAGCTTCAAATTATTTTTTCGGTTTTTTGTTCCGGCCAATGCGCCGCTTGCGGCGCGCGACCATGGCTTTCTTGGGCGTGAGTTTCTTGCGCCGTTCCGAATACGGGTTCTTGCCAGTGCGAAATTCAATGCGCACCGGTGTGCCATACAGGTCGAAGGCCTTGCGGAACGTGCCTTCAAGATAGCGGCGGTAGGCGTCGGGTACGGACTCAGTCTGGTTACCGTGAATCACGATCACTGGCGGATTACGGCCGCCTTGGTGGGCGTAGCGCAGGCGGATGCGCCGGCCCCGCACCAGCGGCGGCTGGTGTTGCACTACCGCCGCTTCCAGTACCCGCGTCAGTTCTGGCGTGGCCATTTCACGATTTGCAGCTGCATGCGCACGATCCACCGAAGTCATGACGTCATCAACACCGGTGCCCTTTAGCGCCGAGATGAAATGCAGTTGTGCGAAATCCAGGAACGGCAATTTGAGGTCAATGAGACGGCGCACGTTATTGCGCTGATCGTGTGCCAGGCCGTCCCATTTGTTGACGCCGATTACCAGCGCCCGGCCGCGATCCAATACCAACCCCAGCAATGACGCATCCTGATCCGCTATGCCCTCACTTGCATCCAGCATCACGATGACCACCTGGGCACGGTCGATGGCCTGCAGTGTCTTCACGATGCTGAATTTTTCGACTTTGTCACTGACCCGGCCGCGGCGACGCACGCCGGCGGTATCAATCAACATGTAGGCACGGCCATCGCGCTCGAAGGGCACGAAGATGCTGTCGCGGGTGGTGCCAGGTTGATCGAACGTGATCAGTCGGTCTTCGCCCAGCAGGCGATTGATGAGCGTAGATTTGCCGACATTGGGCCGGCCAATGACGGCCACATGGGTGCGTTGATCATCTTCGCGCGGCGCGTCGGTATCGGGCGGCAGTGTACCCAGCACAGCCTCAATCAGCGCTTCGATGCCGCTGCCGTGGGCGGCGGCGATGGCCTGCGGCACGCCCAGACCCAGCGCATGGAATTCACCGGTCACTACATCCGCCGACATGCCTTCGGTTTTGTTGACCGCAATGTGCAGTGGTTTACCGGCACGCCGCAGTTGCTGCGCTATGGCCTGATCCGCGACAGTCAAACCGGCACGGCCGTCAACCAGAAAGATGGCGGCATCACACTCCTCGAACGCCTTGAGAGTTTGCTTCGCCATCAGGCCCATGATGCCGTCGTCGCTGCCGTCCAGCCCACCGGTATCCACCGCGACATACGGTCGCGGACCGAGTTTGCCGAAACCGTATTGCCGATCGCGCGTCAAACCTGGCACGTCCGCCACCAGCGCGTCACGCGAGCGCGTCAGCAGATTGAACAGCGTGGATTTGCCGACGTTGGGCCGACCGACCAAGGCTATGACTGGCAACATAGTGGGAATCCGTATCCGCACCAGACTGGTGCGGACTTTGAAGCTAGCGTAACACCAACGGACGCGCCGATTATTGGTTGAGCGGCACGACCTTGTACGCGGCGAGATCGCCACTGGTGGTCAACACCACCAGGATGCCGTTCACCACGATGGGTGGCGCCAGAATGGGATCGCTACCGAGACTCACGCGTGCCACGATGCTGCCATCTTTCTTGGACAGGAAATGCAGGTAGCCATCCAAATCGCCCGCGACCACTGTGTTCATGTACGGCACCGGTGCGGTCAAGTCGCGAGCGCGCATGGCGGGCTGCGTCCAGACCGGCACACCGGTAGCTTTGTCCAGTGCCCAGACAGTGCTGTGGGTATCAGTCGTGTACACGTGGCTGTCGTCCTCGCTCACACCGGTATAGCTCGACATGTCGCGCGTCCATAGAATCTGGCCGGTTTCACGCGCCACGTCGACAATGTGTCCCTGATAGGTCACGGCGAACACATTGTCGTTATCCACTGCGAGTATGCCATTCAGAACCGCCAGTCGCGACAGCTCATCGCTGCCGGCCGGTGTGGAAATTGTCGCGATCCAGCGCTGGCTGCCGTCCTCCAGATTAAGCGCCAACAATTGACCGTTATACAGGCCTAGCAGCGACATGTCGCCCACGATGAGCGGGGGGCTGGCACCACGCAGGATGAGATTTGGCACATCGCGGGAAACGCTCCAGAGTTTTTGCCCAGATGCCGGGGACAGCGCAGTAATCAAACCGTCAGTCGCATGTACGATTACCGCCGTCTGGCTCACGGCGGGGCTGGCGAGGATCGCACCGTTGATGCTTGTCTGCCACAACTTGCTGCCGTCGGCAGCGTTAAGCGCCAGAATCTTGCCGTTGATAGCGCCAACCACTACGACTCCGTTACCTACGCCCGGCCCTGCAGAAATCTGCAGATCGGTGCTGACTTTCCAGCGTCGGCTGCCATCCTTCAGTGCGAAGGCATAAATGTCACCATCGTGGGAAGCAGCATAGATATTTGTGTCATCGCTGGCTGCGACGATACCGAACCGCATGACGGCGTCTGAACTGCCTATGGAATTTTCCCACAGACGTTCTACTTTCACTTTCGGCGTGAACTTCACCAGTGGCGCCGGTGGCTCTATGTTGCTGCTGGCGCAGGCGGCAACCAGCAACGCCAGCACCGCAATGGCAATGATATTTTTCACGCTTTTCCGACTCCCGCTTTGGTGTGTGCAGTGGGCGTCTTGCTTGTGGCTGGCAGCCGTCCCAGATCGTCGAGCTTCATCTGTACCAGTGACTTGTCACCCATATTCGACGTCCATGCACTCAATGCTTGCCGGTAGGCATCGCGGGCCTGATCGGTTTGCCCGAGTTTCAAATAGGCATCACCGCGGACGTCGTCATAGAGTGCCGCGAACCCGCCCGGCTGAACACCAGACAGCGCCGTCAGAGCCGCCTTTGGATCACCCACCGAGAGTTTGACCCGCGCCAGCCGCAAGCGCGCCAGCAGCTTGAGCCCACTGTCCTTGCTGTTCTTGATGACCCAGTCCAGCATCTGCATGGCATCGTCCGGCTTGCCGGTGCCTACGTCATACTGGGCCATGGCCAGCGCCGCTTGGGACGCATACGGAGTATCGCGGTAATTATTGACCAGCTCATTGGCAACTTTCAGCGCCACCGGACCGTTATTGCTCGCCAGCATCGAACCCATCTGGTTATACATGGCCGAAGCGGTCAGGCTGCGAACTTGCACGCGATGCTGCCAGTAACGCCAGCCGAAAATGATGATGAGCGCAATGATGATGCCAGCGAGGATGGATTTGTAATTATCCAGCCACCATTTTTTCAGACGTTCAGCCTGTTCTTTGTCGGAAAGGTATTCGTCCACACGTCACTCCTGGGAATATAATTTAACAGCTCGTTGAAAAAGATCTTAGAACCTATCTCAAAACATCACGGTCGCTCTCGGGCATCCGGCCGTCATGGATGGCGGAAGTGCAGATTTTGCAGGAGCAGAAATCTACCATGCCCTCCCCGACATAAGATCCTCCTGACCAAAAGCGAAGGCAAAACGCGCCGCGCGTTGGCGAGAAAGCAGACTGTACGCGCCAATATGTGAGCGATGTACAGGGATGTACAAGTTCCGCTGGAGGCAGGATGCCGGAAGCGGCCATTTCGAACCGGCGCGCAATAAAGCTATGCCAAGCGCAGAATTTTTGAGATTGGTTCTCCTCATTCCAGCCATGGTTTTAGCCGTGCAGCCACCGCGTCCCACGCTATGGTTACTTGTTCCGCATCATTGCGCAAAGGTTTGAAGCCAACCTGTTTAGTCCCGGCTTCATTTTCACCCAGCACTAGCGCCACACGTGCGCCACTTCTGTCGGCACGTTTCAATTGCTTGCCAAAATCTCCACCGCTGCAATCCATGATCAGTCGCAGTTGCGGCAGAGTTTCACGTAGGTGTTCCGCGAGCAGCAGGCCGGCGCGTTGGGCCTGTTCGCCGACCCGCACCAGATAGGCATGTGGCGCGGTATCCGGCACCAGCACACCCTCCTCCTGCATGAGCGCCACCAGTCGCTCCACACCCATGGCGAAACCGATGGCGGGCGTGGGTTTGCCACCCAACTGCTCCACCAGTCCGTCGTAACGCCCACCCGAGCACACTGCATCCTGTGCTCCGAGCTTGGTCGTCACCCACTCGAACACCGTGCGCGAATAGTAATCCAACCCGCGCACCAGTCTCGGGTTTATCGCATACGGCACACCTGCATCGTCCAGCAATGTCTTGAGCGCATCAAAATGCGCGCGAGACTTCTCATCCAAATGGTCCAGGAGACTGGGCGCCCTCTCCACCAGTTTGCAGGTTCCGGGATCCTTGCTGTCCAGCACCCGTAGGGGATTGGTATCAAGCCGTCGACGACTGTCTTCATCCAACTGCTGCTGGTGTGCACGCAGGTATTCCAACAACTTTTCGCGATAGCGTGCACGTGCTTCTGATGTGCCCAGAGAATTGATCTGCAATTGTACCTGCGTGAGACCGAGGCGTTTCCACAACCGCGCCAGCATCACGATCAGTTCAGCATCAATATCCGGCCCGGGCAAACCGTAGGCTTCCGCATCAATCTGGTAAAACTGGCGGTAACGGCCTTTCTGTGGGCGCTCGTGCCGGAACATGGGGCCCGCACACCACAAACGTTGCACCTGGTTGTACAGTAACCCATTGCTCAAGCCGGCGCGCACCATGCCGGCAGTGGCTTCCGGACGCAGCGTCAGACTATCGCCGTTGCGGTCCTCGAATGTGTACATCTCCTTTTCGACGATATCGGTGGCTTCGCCAATGGAGCGGGCGAACAACTCGGTCCTTTCCAACAGAGGTACACGAATCTCCCGGTAACCGTACGATGCAAGCACCGCGCGCGTTACCGCTTCCAAGTACTGCCAGTGCGGCGTCGCGTCCGGCAAAATGTCGTTCATGCCCCGGATGGGCTGGATCAAGTTCGCCAAGCCATTACCCCGAATAAATCAGTGATGTAAATTCATTTTAACCGGTATTGCCCGCGTTCCCGGTCGGTGCGCCCAGCCGGAAACGTGCGGTATTATCAGAGTGTGTGAACAGCGCCTGATTGAACGGTACGCCATTCATCTCTATGCTCACGCCCGGCGAATAACCCAGAAATACCTGCAAAGGTCCGTCACCGGAGACGCTCAAGTTGTTTCCCACCGGTGCGAGCCCGTAATAAAGCCGCTTGCCGGCAGCGTCATACACTTCTATCCATGACGCCTGACTCACGATGAATCTTACATGTACTAATTCCGACGGCGACGCGCTTCCCGCCGGAGTGGCTGCCAGCGCCAACCCTGGAGAAATGCGCGCCGCTGCTCGTGGCATATTCTCCTTTTTCGGCACGGACTCGGCGACAGCAGTGGAATCTGGCGCCGCAGTGCGCGGCATAACCATTTCCGGTTTTGATAATGGCCGTGATTCCTTTAATACTTCGCCACCACTCACGGAGGTCGCAGGCTCAAGTGTTGCTGGCGGCACGATTGCTGCGGGTTTCGTCGCGCCTGTACTGCTTGCTTGTACCAATTCATCCGCGGTATGCACAGCCGGACGATGCTCCCACCAAGTCACGGCCAGCACCACCAGAACCGCAATCACCATCACTGAAAACAGCGGCATACCGACGCGGCGTGCAAAGGCGCTACCGCCAGGACGCTGTGTGATAAGCGGCGTCGGCGCCAGCTTGCTGGTAGCGTGCTCGTATGCGGCCAGCACCTCGTCTTCGGATAATCCCAGGAGTCGGGCATAGTTGCGTAAATGTCCGCGCACGAAAATGGGAGCTCCCAGCGTGCGGTAATCATCCGTCTCCAATGCAGTGAGGATGTCATCGCCCAGGTGCAAATCCTGAGCGGCTTTGTGTATGGGCAGCTCTCGCGCCTCGCGCGCAGTGCGCAGCTGCGCCCCGAGACTGCCGCCGGTGTCGGAATCCGTCTTGTCAGCCGCCGTTTCCTGCATTGTTATAGCTCTGATTCAACTGCTGCGTTTCAACAGAATTGGGGAATAGGATGCGTAATTTCTTCGCGTAACCCGCCGCACCCTGAGTATCGCCGAGCGCACCATCGATTTTCACGCCCAGCAACAGGACTTCAGGACGGGGTGTGGGTGAAGCCGAGTCGAAACGCTGGATATAAACCAGTGCATCACGATATTGTTTATTCTCGTAACTGATGCGTGCCATCTGGTAGAGGGACAATGGATAATTCGGGTTGATGGCGAGTGATTTACGGAAGTATTGTTCAGCAGCCGCCTCGTCAGGAATCCGGTCGGCACATACTCCAGCATTGGCATACGCCGCCTCCGGCGTCGGATACAAGGGGTTCTGAGCCGCCTCGATGAAATATTTTTCCGATTGTTTGGGTTTTCCCTGCTGACACAGGAACACCGCGTAATTGTTCTGGATCTGAGGGTCGTCCGGCGCCTTCTGCAGAGCCTTACGATAATTTTCATCGGCGCGATCGAGGTCGCCACTGCCATTGTATAAAAGTCCGAGTGCTGAATAAGCATTTGCGTTGTTGGGATCCTGCTGTATCGCCAATTGCAGTTTCTGCATGGCTACATCGCGGCGTCCTTGCTGCAGATATCCCACTCCGAGTGCCACATTGTCTTGTGACGCCTGTTTCAAGGAAACATTATCACGAGGGTTCGTGGAGGTGCTAACGCATGCGCTGAGTATGAGCGCCACCGCGATAAGCCAAAATAACGGGATTTTCAGTCTATTCATACACGCACCTCCGATGGTTTGCGCATGCGTTGTTCGCGCAGGATCCGATCCTGGACTTTGCCAGCCAGCTGGCCGCAGGCAGCGTCGATGTCATCGCCACGGGTTCGCCGTGTGATGGTGACGATACCTGCGTTCCAAAGATATTCCCCGAATCTCTCAATCACGTCCTCGGATGAACGCTGATAGTGGGTGCCTGGAAACGTATTGAATGGGATCAGGTTTACCTTGCAGGGGATATCCTTGACCAGGTCCGCCAACTCCCGTGCCTGATCCAGGTTGTCGTTCACGCCCGCGAGCATCACATACTCGAAGGTGATGTGCACGTGGCTACGATCCTGATTGCGCACATAATGGCGGCAGGCGTCCAAGAGTTCTGCGATCGGATGCACCTTATTGATGGGCACCAGCACATCCCGCAATTTATCATTGGGCGCATGCAACGATACCGCCAGGGCCACATCACATTCCTCCGAGAGTTTGTTGAGGTTCGGTACCAGCCCAGAGGTGCTCACGGTCACGCGCCGCTTCGACAAGCCATAACCGAAATCATCCAGAAAGACGTGTAATGCCGGCAGTACATTCTTGTAATTGGCCAGCGGTTCTCCCATGCCCATGAAGACGACGTTCGTTATGACGCGCTCTATACCGTGTATCGCGCCCAGACGCTGGTTCGCAACCCATACCTGCGCCACGATCTCGGCGGTGCTGAGGTTGCGGTTGAAACCCTGTTTGCCGGTGGCACAAAAACTGCAATCCATGGCACAACCCACCTGCGAGGAGATGCACAACGTTCCGCGTTCCTGATCCGGGATGAACACTGTTTCGATACCATTGGCCGCATCCATGCGTAGAAGCCATTTGCGTGTCCCATCATCCGAAAGTTGCTCGCTGATGACTTCTGGCACACGCACTTCAGCGCATTCCTTGAGTTTGGCACGCAGGGGTTTTCCGAGATCAGTCATGGCGTCGAAATCCGCGACGCTGCGATGATAAATCCATTGCATTACTTGACGCGCACGGAAAGGTTTCTCGCCAAGCTCTGCGAAAAAGCTCTCCAATGCGGGGCGGTCCAGGCCCAACAGATTCATTCTTTGAATAATTTCAGTCATATATAGGATCGATTTACCGTGTCCGCGGGCAAAGATCCAAATCGGCGAAAAAGAAACCAATCTCCTGCCGAGCGGTTTCCGCCGCGTCCGAGCCATGCACCACGTTTTCATCCACGGTCTTCGCGAAATCAGCGCGAATGGTGCCGGGTTTGGCGTCCTTGGGATTGGTAGCACCCATCACCTCGCGATGCCGGGCGACGGCGTTGTCACCCTCCAGCACCTGCACCATCACCGGTCCGGAAATCATGAACTCCACCAGAGGTTTGAAAAACGGCCGCTCGCGGTGCACGGCGTAAAAAGCCTCCGCTTGGGATCGGGTCAGATGCAGCATTCGCGCCGCAATGATCCGGAGTCCCGCCTTCTCGAAACGGGCATAGACTTCGCCGATGATGTTTTTTGCCACGCCGTCGGGCTTGACGATGGACAGGGTACGTTCGATAGCCACAAAACGACTCCGGATACTGTGATAGTTGGGCGGGGATGTGGAAACCCCGCAGAATAGGCTCCCCGCGGTCTTCAGGACCTCGGGTTCCCATTTGGATTAAGTGGTTAAGTGTACCGGGCAGCCGTTTTTCAGGCAACGAAATAGGGGTAATTCCACGGGTATATCTGAGTTTGAGGCTCGCTAATCTTGATTCTTCACTGATCAGAGACCAGACCTAAACGTTGAAACTCTCGCCGCAACCGCACTCATCCTTGACGTTCGGATTATGGAACTGAAAAGATTCGTTCAGCCCCTGACGTACAAAATCGACCTGGGTACCATCCAGGAATGCCAAGTTCTCGCGGCTCACCAGCACCTTCACGCCATGCTGTTCGAAGACCACATCTTCCGACCCGGCTTCGTCAGCATAGTCCACTACATAGGCAAAACCAGAACAGCCGGTTTTCTTCACGCCCAGGCGCAAACCCAAGCCACCGCCGCGCTTTTCCAGATAACTGCTGACCCGCCGGGCGGCGGAATCCGTCAATGTAATTGCCATGATTTATGCCAGCTTAGCCTCATGACCGTTTGATATGAGCGACTTCTCTTGCGCATTGTACCCCGCCACCACGGCCCGAACGGCATCTTCCACCATAATGGCCGCGGCGCGCTTCTCCGCCGGCAGTCCACACTGCTCCGCCAGTGCCACCACGCTGAGAGCTGTGGCATCCGCAAGGGGTAGCCCCTTGAGCGCATCGCTCGTCAGGGAGCACAGCGCGATAGTCGCGGGGCAGCCATATACCCGATAACGGCAATCCGCTACACGGCCATCGACGGTGATCTGCAACTGGAATTCCACTTCGCGGCCATGCCGGCGCCCGCCGGCATGGCCTTTGAACACTCGGGCCGTGCCGGACGAAAACACGCCCGCATTGTGCGGCGCGCGAAAATGCGTCAAAACCACGGCGCTGTATTCGGCAATGTCGCTTGCCATGACTTTCATGTCGTCGGCGTCAGTTCCCGCAAGCGGTGGTATTCCTCGCTCACGATGCGCGCCGCAGCATCCACCTCCTCTTCAGTGGTGAACCGTCCGACACTGAAACGAATGCTGCTACTGGCTAATTGATCATCGCGTCCCAGGGCGCGCAACACGAACGAAGGTTGCTTGTCCGCCGAAGTACAGGCCGAACCGCTGGATACGGCCAGTGCGCTACAGGCAAACAGCAGACTCTCACCTTCGATACCGGGGAAACCCACGCTGAGTATTCCGCAGACTCGCTGGATCGGATGACCATTCAGTACCGCTTCAGGAACAGCAGTATGCAAAGCCTTCCATAATTGCTGGCGCAGTGCGCTTGAGTGCGCAACATCGTTTTCCAATTCCTCCCGCGCGATGCGGTAAGCCTCGCCCATACCGACAATCTGGTGCGTTGCCAGCGTGCCGGAACGCAGACCGTGTTCATGGCCGCCGCCGTGAATAAGCGGATCCAGATTCACGCGTGGTTCGCGGCGCACATACAGCGCACCGATGCCCTTGGGTCCGTAAACTTTGTGGCCAGAGAAAGACATGAGGTCTACCGGAATGCTTTTCAGGTCAATCGGCAGCTTGCCGGCGCTTTGCGCGGCATCCACATGAAAAAACACGCCACGTGTGCGCGTGATCCGGCTGATGGCAGCGATGTCATTGGCCGTGCCGATCTCGTTATTCACATGCATGATGGACACCAGCACTGTGTCGGGACGCAAAGCCTGCTCCACCATCTGTGGTTGAATCAGCCCGTCGCTGTCCGGTTTTAGCCAGGTGATTTCAAAACCTTCGCGCTCCAATTGTTTGCAAGTATCCAGCACGGCTTTGTGTTCAATGCGCGAAGTCACCAGGTGCCGGCCCTTGTCTTTATTGAAGTGCATCACGCCCTTGATAGCCAGGTTGTCGGATTCAGTGGCGCCGGAAGTGAAAACGATTTCACCAGGTTCTGCATTCACCAGCACCGCCACTTGTGAGCGTGCCTGTTCCACCGCGCCACGCGCCTTGCGGCCAGGGGCGTGCGCCGAAGCGGGATTGGCAAACATCCCATCGCAGGTCAGGCAACCGGCCATCTTCGCAGCAACGCGCGGGTCCACCGGTGTAGTAGCGGCATAATCCAGATAAATGATTTTGTCTTTCATGTTTTCCCCTTGGCGCTCACGCCAGTGCGACAGCGCCAGTGCGTTTTGAAGTAATCGTTGCGAACGCGCTCAATAGCACTTGCACGTCTTCCTTCGTATTCTCCATCCCCAAGCTGATGCGCACGGCAGTACGCGCGCTTGCCGCATCCACACCCATGGCCAGCAGTACATGACTGGGCTGGCCACTGCCACTGTGACAGGCTGAACCACTGGACACGGCGATGCCGTGTTTATCCAATTCCATCACCATCATCTCGCCGTCGAAACCTGCGACACCGATTTGCACGGTATTGGGCAAGCGTTGTGCCTGTTCCGCAAAAATTCGGATTCCCGGCATGCGCTTGAGACCAGTCTCTAATTGATCGCGTAGGGTGTGCATATGCGCAACGCGTGATTCCAGCTCAGCGTACGCCAGTTCCGCGGCGTGGCCGAAACCGATTATGCCGGCGAGATTCTCCGTGCCACCACGCAAGCCCTGTTCCTGGCCGCCGCCGGTCACCAGCGGCATCAGATCCACGCGTCGATTCAGGATGAGCGCGCCCACACCGCGCGGACCGTTGAGCTTGTGGGCGGAAAGCGTCATGAGATCAGCACCCAAAGTAGCGAAATCCATAGGCATTTTACCTGCCGCCTGGATAGCGTCCGTATGCATGAGCGCACTAAATTGGTGAACAGGTTCAGCAACTGATTTCACATCCTGTATCACGCCGGTCTCATTGTTTGCCAGCATCACCGATACCAGTCGCACATCTTTATCAAGTAATTTCTCCAGTGTGCCCGGATCGATGCGTCCCTGACCATCCACCGGAATCTTCTCCACCTGCCAGCTCTGTGCTGCAAGCGCCTCTGCCGTTTCCAACACCGCCGCATGTTCGGTGGCACTCACCAACAACTTTCCAGCGGGTTTGCCGTGGCAAACACCTCTGAGTGCCAGGTTGTCGGCTTCCGTGCCGCCACCAGTGAACACCACTTGTGCAGGCTGTGCATTTACCAGCGCTGCTACCTGCGCGCGCGCCTTGTCGAGCGCCGTACGGGCCTCACGCCCGTAGCGATGGACACTGGATGGATTGCCATGTACACCGCGCAACCACGGCAGCATGGCGTCCAGCACCCGCGGGTCCAGCGGTGTGGTGGCGTTATGGTCGAGAAAAATGCCCATGCTTGAGGAACACTGCCGGATTCAGGACATCATTATACCAATACGCGCAATCAAGCCTTTTTTCTGCCTCTTTGCAGCGCATTCAGCAGTCCGCGCAGGATATTCACTTCACTCTGATCGGGCCGGGCGCGACCGAAGAGATGTCGCAGCCGCCGCATCAGATGCTTGGGATTCGTAGGGTCCAGAAACCTACTCGCAATCGCGGCCGATTCCAGATGTTGATACAATCCTTCCATTTCTTCTACTGTCGCAGTCACTGATTCATTTTGCGAAGCAGTGTGCATCGCTCTCCGTGCCAACATGCATTCGTAAGCCACCACTTGTACTGCCGCTGCAAGATTGAGTGACTCGTATTCCGGGTTTGCGGGGATGCGAGTGAGAAAATGACAGTGATCAACCTCTTCGTTTGTGAGACCGCTGCGCTCGCGACCGAACAACACTGCTACATCCCGATCCGGCGCTACTGCCATCAGTTTCTGCGCACAGTCGCGCGGCGACACTTCCGGTGGACCGAGACTGCGTTGCCGTGCACTGGTACCGGCAACCAATACGCAACCGTGCAAGGCTTCATCAAGACTGGCAACTACCCGTGCCCGATCCAGTACATCGGCAGCACCGGCCGCGCGCGCACTGGCATCCGCATGCGGAAATTCTGCGGGATTCACCAGCACTAGGGTATCCAGGTACATGGTCTTCATGGCACGGGCAGATGCGCCGATGTTGCCGGGATGGCTGGTTTCCACCAGCACAATGCGAATCTGACGCGGCATATCTTTGGAGGGTAGTTGAGCTTCTGCTATTCTACGCGCCCTGCCACATTGCCGTGGCCCGCTCTTTAACCAGAAACGCCCGTTATCTTTGCCTGCGAAGAGGTTGTCATGCACGCATTATTAAACATCGCTGTGAGCGCCGCGCGCCGCGGAGGTGACATCATCATCCGCCACGTGGACCGCATCGACCGCCTCACCATCAAGGCCAAGGAGCACAACGACTTTGTAAGCCAGGTGGACCGTCTCGCTGAAGAAGAAATCATTTACACCATACGTAAAGCCCATCCGGATCACGCCATCCTCGCGGAAGAAAGTGGTGCCCAAGGCGGCAACGACGAATTCCAGTGGATCATTGACCCGCTCGACGGCACCACCAACTTCCTGCACGGATTTCCGGTCTTCTCTGTCTCAATCGCCCTCAAACACCGCGGCCGTCTCGAACACGCCGTCGTGTACGACCCCATGCGCCAGGAACTGTTCACCGCCAGCCGCGGTGGGGGCGCGCAGGTGGACGGCAAGCGCATGCGTGTCACCACACTGAAAACCCTCGATGGCGCCCTCATCGGCACCGGCTTCCCGTTCCGCGAGAGTCAGAACCTGGATATCTATTTGAAAATGTTTGAAGCCGTGACGCGCAAAGCCGCCGGTGTGCGCCGCGCCGGCTCCGCTGCATTGGATTTGGCTTACGTCGCTGCCGGCCGCATGGACGGCTTCTGGGAAATGGGATTGAAGCCCTGGGACATTGCTGCCGGCGTGCTCATGATCCAGGAATGTGGTGGCTTGGTCGGCCACTTCGACGGCACTTTGGGCATTCCCGACAACGGCGATATTTTGGCGGGAGGAGAGAAAATCTACCAGGCGTTGGCGGAAGAGTTTAAGCCGATGCTGACGATAGGGTAGATTCCCCCGGCTAAAGCCGGGGTCCTTACTGTGACAGTTCCATACGGAACTGACGCGAACCCTGACATCCGTCAGGGTTCAGGAACCGGCGGCGATAATTATCGCCACCGGGCTCATTCAACCACGGGTAAACCCGTGGTGTTCTGTCTGCGACCGCATAAATGGGGCGTGCTTCCTTTAACCATCCAATTGCCACGGTTTATTGAACTATCCTCGCTTCAATATAGTATTTGGTCTTATCCGCATTGCTCCACTTGATAGAATATTGAAGATCATTTTCTCCGATAGATGTTACGAGTGTCGCGGAGCATGAACGTGTTTGCGTATCTTGGTTGAAACCAAGTTCAGAAATATTCTTGAGCGAAACAAATTGCGCACCGGCCGCTTTTACAATAGACATATCATTGACTATGCTCCCGACAAGTGATTGCGCATCGGCATCATTGCACGCAGGAAGTGACGAAGAAAAATTAGCAGAATAAACTATCAGTACGAGCACACATACACCAACGATTGATAAAGCTATGGCTTTTGCAGCGCGGCCTTTTGCCTCGACAGGATTTTCTTTCGCCTTATCAATCAAATCACTTCTTTTGATGAGATATGCCGGAAAACCGATAATCCATAGAAGCAGGGTCACAACGCCCCAAGCGCCAGCAGACATGTTGAACACGCTTTTAATGCCATGGATCTTTCCAATCTTATTCTTCGTGGCATCAATGTAAACCCAAACTGCCGTGATCACCACTACAGCGACAATAATTGCATTTATCATTTTCATCTCCTATGTTCTTAACATTGCGAAGTTCACCTAGTCCAAGACTAGGTACTCAAGCAACTTATATTATCGTAAATCATTATATATTATTTTCGTATTATTTCCAGCGGCCTATAGGCTTTGGGGATGCTCAAGCGAGTCCCCTATGCCCACAAAGAGGCTTTTCTGCGGCTCTTGAAGAATGTGCGGCTCGAAGCAGAACTGACTCAGACTGAACTGGCTAAGCGTCTTGGGCAGCCACAAAATTTCGTTTCATTGTACGAGCGCGGTGTTCGTCGCCTCGACGTGCTTGAACTCCGCGAGGTCTGTAAAGCACTGGAACTACCGCTCACGACGTTTATCCGGCGCATGGAAAGGCATTTTCGGTAGTGTGCACTCTCCATTACCAGTGGATTCCGCCGAGGCTCGCAGCGCCCGCAGGGATAGCCCGCCGCAGGCGGGACGAAGCCACGGATGGCGAGTCCGCGCGACCGGCACAGGGATGTGCCGTGAGCGCGGCCCCGAGGACGCGAGAAGCGAGGGAACGCGCTCTAAATCGAATGGGTAACCATTCGATTTAGAGCAAGCGCGAAATCCTCGGGGGAATGGCTTTGGGCACTTTCGCCGAAACGAAAGTGCCCCGCCCGCGGGTGCGGGTACCCGCATTCAAATCAAGCGGCCCAAGGCCGCACAAGACTGGATTCCGGCTTTCGCCGGAATGACGAATAACCCCCTCATCCTTCCCTTTCACTCTGCGCTTTCCTGCTGCGCGTGAAAGTCCAGGGCGTACATCCCTGTACGCCCGTTCGGCGGGCCGAAGCAATGCTTCGGCTATTCCGCCTCACCCCCAAGGGGAGAGGGGACGAAGTGTCACCGAAACAAAAACGGCGCTTACAGCGCCGTTTTTGTTTCTTGTGACCACCCTTCTCAGGGCATGTCATCTACTTTCTTGTCATCCTTGACACGTACCATCAGATCTTTCTTGCTCACACCCAGCACCAATGCAATCGCACTGGCGATATAGATGGATGAATAGGTGCCGACGATGATGCCCACACACAAGGCCACCGAGAATCCATGCAGCACCGGGCCACCCAGGATCAACAGTGCGATCACCACCAGCATGGTGGTGCCAGAAGTGATGATGGTGCGCGACAGGGTCTGGTTGACGGCGAGGTTGATGATCTCGGAGGGTGTGCCCTTACGCATGATGCGAAAGTCTTCGCGGATACGGTCGAATACCACGACGGTATCGTTCACTGAATATCCCATGACTGCCAGCACCGCAGCCAAGACGTTGAGATCGAATTCCAGATGAAAGATGGAGAAAAAGCCCACCACGAACACCACGTCGTGCAGTGTCGCCAGCACGCCACCCACGGCCAGCCGCCATTCGAACCGGAAGATGATGTAGATCAGAATGCCGGCCAGGGTCAAGACGAACGCCAGGGAGCCCTTGGTGGCGAGATCCTTGCCCACTTCCGGGCCCACGAAATAGGTTTTTTCCAACTTTGCCTGGGAGGTGACTTTCTGCAACCCCGCCACTACATCACTAGCGGTGTCCTTGCCGGACACGCCTTTCTTCGGCTGCAAACGAATCAGCACTTCTTGTGGCGTACCGTAGTTCTGGACGATGGCGTCCTTGTACCCGTTCGCGGCCAATGTGTCACGAATCTGGCGCAGATCGGCAGGCGTGGGATAGGACACCTGCACGGTGACGCCACCGGTGAAATCCACCGCGAGATTGAGCCCGTGAATGGACAAGGATACGATCGCGACGATCAGTACGGCGATGGAGGCTGCAAAGGTGAACTTGCGTACACCCAGAAAATTGATATGCGGGACTTTGTGGAAGAATTCCATGTTGGCTTTACCCTACACCGGCAGCTTCTTGAGGTTGCGGCCGCCGTACACCCAGTTGACGATGGAGCGCGTGCCCATGATAGCGGTAAATAACGAAGTGAGAATGCCGAGCGACAGAGTTACGGCAAAACCTTTTACCGGGCCCGCACCGAACAGGAACAGCATGACGGCGGCGGTGAGCGTGGTCACATGCGCGTCCACGATTGTGGCAAACGCGCGGCGGTAGCCGGCATGGATGCTCGCCTGCGGCGAATTACCGGCGCGCACTTCTTCGCGAATATGTTCATTGATCAGCACGTTGGCGTCAACGCCCATACCGAGTGTCAATACGATACCGGCGATACCCGGCAAGGTGAGCGTCGCTTGGATCAGCGACAGCAGCGCTACCGTCAGCACCAGGTTCATGAACACTGCAAGGTCCGCGATCATGCCAAAGGTCTTGTAGTACATGGCGATGAATACGACCACCAAGATGAAACCCAACACCGCCGCATAGAATCCCTGCTTGATATTTTCCTGGCCGAGGCTCGGGCTCAAAGTACGCTGCTCCACTATATCCATGGGCGCTGCCAGTGAGCCGGCACGCAGCAGCAGCGCGAGGTTCTGGGCTTCTTCCTGCTGTAACCCGGTGATCTGAAAGCGCTTGCTGAAAATACCGCGGATGGTGGCAACGTTGATGACGGTATACACCTTCTTGTGTACCGGCACGTCCTTTCCGTTCACCGTGGTATGTTCGGTCTTGGTCTCGATGTACAGCACTGCCATGGGTTTATCGAGGTTCTCGCGAGTCACGTCACCCATCTTGGATGCGCCGGCGGAATCCAGTGTCACATTCACATCCGGCGTGCCAGTCTGCTGATCGTAACCAGATACTGCATCTACCAACTGATCGCCGCTGACGATCACATCACGTTTGAGCAATACCGGGTTGCCGGCTTTATCCGGGAACATCTGATCATCCAGCGGAATATGGCCGGTCTGCTTGGCCAGCATGGCATTGCCATTGAAATCCACCAGCCGGAACTCAAGTGTGGCGGTGGCGCCGAGGATTTCCTTGGCGCGCGCGGTGTCCTGCACGCCGGGCAATTCCACCACGATACTGTCGCCGCCCTGCTGCTGCACTATGGGTTCGGAGACACCCAATTCATTCACGCGATTGCGCAAGGTGGTGATGTTCTGCTCCACCGCGAACTGGCGCAATTGCTGAATATCCTTGGGACTCATGCGTGCCACTAGTGTGTTCGGCTGGCTGCCGGCGGTCACAGTCAATTCCGGATAGTTGGTGCTCAGCAGTTTTTGGGCTTTGGCCACGTCATCCGGCGTACGCAGCGTTATATTGATGGTATCGCCGCTCAGTGAGACATCTTCGTACCGGATCAATTGGCCGCGCATGGTACCGCGCAGGTCGGTCGCATCACGCTGCAGTTTGGTCTGCACCGCGGCATTCAGATCCACCAGTAATTGGAAATGCACGCCACCCTGCAAATCCAGACCCTTGGCCATGGGCTTGAGGCCGACGGCTTGCATCCACTTGGGCGTACGCGGCGCCAGATTCAGCGCGATGGAATAGTTGTTACCTAATGCGTTCTTTACCACATCCAAAGCGCGTAACTGGGTATCGGTATCGTCGAAGCGCACCAGCAGGCGATTGTCGCTGAGGACCGCAGATTTATAGGGCAGCTTGGCGGTATTCAGCGCCTCTTCCACCTGCGTGGTGGCAGCACTGGTGAGCGTCGTATTGTTCTCGGAAACTTGTACCGCCGGATCGTCACCGTACAGGTTCGGCAGCGCCAGCAGAATGCCCAGCACCGTCACCAGGATGACGGTAATATTTTTCCAGGCCGGATAGCGGTTTAGCATGCGGGAAATCCGAAGATACTGATCAGAGGTTCTTCAAGGTGCCCTTGGGCATGACCGCGCCGATGGCCTGGCGCTGCACGCGCACTTCGACATCCTTGGCGACTTCCAGCGTGATGAACTGATCGCTCAACTCCTTGACGCGCCCCAGCATGCCGCCGTTGGTTACCACTTCGTCGCCCTTGTTGATGGCGGACAACATTTTCTGGTGTTCCTTCTGCTTCTTCTGCTGTGGCCGGATGAGGAAGAACCAGAAGAACGCGATGAGGACAACAAAGATGATGGGCATAACGAATTCGTTGCCCGCTGCGGGGGCCGTGCCGGCGGCGTAGGCGTTTTGGATGAAAAAGCTCATGGGCAATCCTGAGTGGGTGTGGGAACAGCACGGGGTGTCTCGCCCGGGCGTGAAAGCGCGGATTTTACAACGTTCGGCTCCGTTTTCGAGCCGCCGCGGCGGCGCATTATGGCACAGGCGATGGATTTTTCCGCTGCTGGAGGTGGAAATCCGACCGGAACGCCTCGAACCGGCCCGCCTCCACCGCCGCCCGGATGTCAGCCATCAAAGATTGATAGTAATAAAGGTTGTGCAGGGTCATGAGTCGCGGCGCCAGGATTTCACCGCATTTATCCAGATGCCTGAGATACGCACGGCTGTAATGCCGGCAGGTATAACAGCCGCAGTCAGCGTCAATGGGCCGGGTGTCCGACTGATGCTCGCTGTTGCGGATACGCAGCACGCCCCGGGTGGTAAACAGATGGCCGTTGCGCGCATTACGGGTGGGCAACACGCAGTCGAACATGTCCATACCGCGGCCCACCGCTGCCACGATATCCGCGGGCGTACCCACGCCCATAAGGTAGCGCGGCCGCTCCGGTGGTAAATCCGGCGCCAGCACATCGAGTACCGCAAGACGCTCCGCCTCACTCTCACCTACCGACACACCGCCAATGGCATAGCCGTCAAAACCGATTTGTTTGAGTCCTGACAGCGAAGCCTGTCGCAGCGACGGATACATGCCGCCCTGCACGATGCCGAACAGCGCGGCCGAATGCCCAGAGTGGGCTTCGCGGCAGCGGTGCGCCCAGCGTAAAGACAGTTCCATGGATTCGAGCGCTGTGGTCTCGTCCGCCGGATACGGTGTGCACTCATCGAACACCATGATGACGTCGGCCCCCAGTTCGTGCTGAACACGGATCGAATCTTCCGGACTGAGGAATACCGGATCCCCGTTCACCGGCGACTGAAAACTCACGCCTTCTTCGGTGATCTTGCGCAGCTTCGCCAGACTGAACACCTGGAAGCCACCTGAATCCGTGAGGATGGGCCCGTCCCAATGCATAAAACCATGTAAATCGCCATGCGCGCGGATGATCTCAGTCCCGGGTCGCAACATGAGATGGAAGGTATTGCCGAGAATAATCTGCGCGCCAACTTCACGCAGTTCTTCCGGCGTCATGGCTTTCACCGTGCCGTAGGTGCCGACGGGCATGAAGGCAGGAGTTTCGACCGTGCCGCGATCGAACGTGAGGCGCCCGCGGCGCGCGCCTGCCGAGCAGTTGAGTAATGCGAATCTCATATGCCCATTCTCGCATCCGTTATGGGCGTGATAAACATGGCATCGCCATAACTGAAAAACCGGTAGCGCTGCTCAACCGCATGTTGGTACGCGGCTAGTACGTTTTCGCGCCCGGCGAAAGCACTCACCAGCATTAGCAAGGTGGATTCTGGCAGATGAAAATTGGTGATCATGGCGTCCACCACCCGGAAACGGTAGCCGGGATATATAAAGAGTATGGTCTCGCCCGCAACTGGTCTTAATTCCCCTTCTGTCGCTGCGGCTTCCAGACTGCGCACCGCCGTGGTACCCACCGCCACCACCCGGCCGCCGCGCTTGCGGGTTTCGGCCACGGCATCACATAAGGCTTGGCTCACAAACACCTGCTCACTGTGCATGTGATGTTCAAGAATATTATCCTCGCGTACCGGCTGAAAGGTTCCTGCGCCTACGTGCAACGTCACGAATGTATGCCGTATGCCTGACCGGTCCAATTCCTGCAGGATGCTTGCATCGAAGTGCAAACCTGCGGTGGGCGCCGCGACCGCACCGGGCACGCGCGCGTACACGGTTTGATAGCGCTCCTGATCTTCCACACCATCCGTATGCTGAATATAAGGCGGCAATGGCACATGGCCGTATTGATACAGAAAATCCGGCAAGGTTACATCCGGGAACTGGATTTTGATGAACGCGTGCTCATGGCCGAGGACGATCACATCAGCTGCGTCCGCAACACGGATATACATGCCGACACGCAGGGATTTACTGGCACGCGCCATCACCAGTGCATGATGTGCATCCAAGACGCGCTCCACCAGCAATTCCACCGCGCCGCCGCTCTGCTTGCGGCCGAACAGCCGTGCGGGAATCACGCGCGTGTCGTTGAACACCAGCAGGTCATCGGGTTTCAGCAACGCCGGCAGCTCGCGGAACTGCCGGTCCGTATACGCACCGCTTGCGCCATCCAGATACAGCAAGCGGCTGGCGCTACGCTCCGGCAGCGGGTGCTGAGCGATCAGCTCAGTAGGGAGATCGTAATGGAAATCCTGGCGGCGCATGCAAAGTCCATATGATTTTAAATCGCGATCAAGCCCCGGCCCAGGCAAGTTCCAGCGCCTGGGCTCGCTCCTTGGCTGCTTCAATATCAAGCTGGCCGCGCGCTATGCTACGCACGAATTCCTCATTCTCCTTGGCCCTAAGGATACGCCAGGCGGCGCCCACATCCCGCGCTACATGTGTGAGCAGCTTCTTCTCGTCGCTGGCATAACGCTCCCCCGGCCGGTTGGTGCATACCAGCACACCGCGCAGAACCCCGAGCACCATCATAGGGAACACGCAGCCGTCTTTCCCGAGTCCGCTGTCGAGATCTTCCAGATCTACTGCCTGGTGCTCTGCGCGAGTGGCCACCATGGTGGGATCGTCCGATTCCAAATGATCTGGAAAGTCCGCATGCGGTGATTGACTGACACGCCTATATCCCGCATCGGTTGCAGCGTACAGTGCAACCCTAGGGCTGCCAGTGTGTTTCTGAATCTCCTTGACTGCGGTCTCCAGCAGCCGCGGGATATTCTCAATGTGCCCGCTGCGGCGCGCGAAAGTCCGCAGGGCCTTGTCGGCTAGATACTTACTGCGGAATAAAACCCGTTCAACCAATCTATCCATATAGTTGCGCAACTTACCCAACACGATACCGAGGGCCAGCGGCACCACCACTTGCAGCAACAATCCCGTACCTTCGCCAAGGGTCGCACGTAGGGCCAAGCTATTTACAGCCGCCAGGATACCTACCACTAGCGCCGTTACACCGGCATACACTAGGGCGCGATCCACCACCACGCTAAGGGCTACCACACGATGACGCAGTAATGAATACATGAACCCGAAGACGCCCAACGTGAATGACGTATACCCAGCAATTGTTGCCGCCAAGATGATAATGGGAAAAATATTATTGAGTGTTACTGCAATCAGTATAGCGACCGCACTCCACATAACCCAGCGTAAACGCATCCGTTGCCTGGTATCCGCATAACGGGCGCCAATCACCAGCATAACGATCGGCACTATATAGACCCAGGAAAAAAATATCGTGTATTTCGGCAACTGGAATTCAGCCCAACCAGTGAGTGCCAATGCGATGGATCCGCTGAAAACCTGGGCAGCGCCTAAAACAATCAGCAATATAAACACTGCACGAAACAGCATCCGGCCACGTGTGGAAAACATCGTGCCCACCAGGGAATCGGCCATCACGTAAAAACCAATGCGTGCCATCAAAAAACACACATAGGATGCCAGCAAGAAAGTCACGCCTGTTGTGCCGTCAAATGGCATGGCATTACAGGCTATTCCGACGACATAACCCATACTCCACAGTGCCATCCCGTGTGCGGCCCGGTCGCGACCATACCAGAGCAACAGCAACGACATCACACCGAGCATCAATGACGCGAATACGGACAGGCCTTCTACCCACCGCCATTGTGTCGAAGCCGGTGTCCTGATGGTGGTAACTGGAACCCGCAGCAGCTCGCCGTCGTGGCGAACTGCAAATACATAGGTGTGTCCTAGAGGAAAAGTTCGGCCGTTGAAATTGATATCCATGGCCGCGCGCGCTGGTGCATCCAGGGCGTCTAACTCGATGCGGTCGCCGTCTTGAAGCGGCGCTGGCAAGGGAATTCCCAATAGTGGGCTGATCTCAGCCGTGTGCCCATCCAGGAGCTCGATGTTCAGGGGCAGCCGCGCGGAGATGAAGAAGGTTCCGGCGTTATATAAGGCAGCGACCACCAATAGAACTGAAAGTGATATCAACAAGCCATAGCGACGTTGCATAACGTATCTCCCGTACTGACTACCCGAAGGGCACACAGGCGTCGCGTAGCATACAGGAGCCCGAATGGTGTTAATGCTCGTCCAGACAGGACTTGGATCCCGGCAGCCGGTTACGAGTAATTTTGGGAGCTGCCAACCACGACCGATTCCTTATATAATTTGCGCCCTTTCACGCTTCAATTCATTGCCCGGATGGCGGAACTGGTAGACGCGCGGGACTCAAAATCCCGTTCCCCCTAAAGGAGTGTCGGTTCGACTCCGACTCCGGGCACCATTTTCTATCTCACTGCTTCCCACCCCTTCTCGGCTGACCATCTCTTACTCCTATTTTTAAGGCATTTACTGTCCATGCCTTCCCATGCCTTCCCATTGCGTCTCATTCGAAAAAGGGGCATATTTGGGGGAACCAATCACGTTCCGGGAACGGGAAACATATGGATCGGGAATCGAATTCAGTGGGGGAACGGCGCCAAACGGCCCAGAAACGCCGATTGCTGACTGAGGCAGCCTGCCGGTCAGCCAAACCCAAAGAACGGCTGTATCGGCTCTACGATGAGCGCGGTCTATATCTAGAAATTGTGCCCAGTGGTGCGCGCTACTGGCGGTGGAAATATCACTTCGGCGACAAGGAAAAGCGACTGGCATTCGGTAAGTACCCGGACGTTGGTATCGCCGAAGCGCGCCGGCGTCGTGACGATGCTCGCGCACAGCTTCGAGATGGCATCGATCCAGTCATGCTTCGCCATCAAGCAAAGCGACTTGCCCGCGAGCGTGCTGTAAACAATTTCGAAGCGGTGACGCTGGAATGGATATCCAAAATGCGCGGCAGCTGGACACCGGGCCACGCAGATCAAGTCCTACGACAGCTTCAAGCCGATGTGCTACCGCACCTGGGTGACAAACCTATTGCTGATATCAAGCCGGTGGATCTGCTCAAGGTGGTCAGAACCATCGAGAACCGTGAAGCGCTGGACGTGGCCAGCAGAATCGCTCAACGGATCCGTAAGATTTTCAAATACGCCATCCTGACCGGCCGTATAGATAAGGCCAATCCCGCCGCGGAACTCTCAGGCGTGGTGAAAACACGCAAACCAACGCACCGCGCAGCGCTTGCGCGTGAAGAACTTCCTGAATTCATGAAGCGCCTTGCAACCTATAACGGGCGACCGGAGACGAAGCTCGCGATCAGGCTACTGATGCTCACCTTTGTGCGGACCGGCGAGCTGCGCGGAGCGTTGTGGGGCGAGTTCGATTTGACGCGCAATGAGTGGCGGATCCCGGCCGAGCGCATGAAGATGCGCGAGCCTCACAGCGTGCCGCTTGCGCGGCAAACACTCGAAGCACTCGCCGAACTCAAGAAAATCACCGGCGAGCATGCGCTCCTGCTGCCGAGCGCCACAGATCCACGAAAATCAATCAGCGAAAACACCATTCTGTTTACGTTGTACCGGATGGGCTACAAAGGTCGCGCAACCGGGCACGGTTTTAGGGCCCTCGCATCCACCTGTCTCAACGAACTCGGGTTCCGTGCTGATGTGATCGAACGCCAGCTAGCTCATGGTGAACGTAACAAGGTCCGCGCCGCATACAACCGAGCACAGTATCTGGAAGAACGCCGCGGCATGATGCAGACCTGGGCGGATCAGCTGGACATCCTCTCGAAAGCCGCCGATGTAGTGCCGCTGTTTCGCCAGAAAAGACGGTCCTGAGCATGCGCGCAGCGTCGCGAGTTGATGATGAGCTGATGCGTAGGATCCGGAAGGCCTTAGTGTCTCAATGGCGCGCGGAGCGCGACGATCCTATCTGGAAGAAGAGCACACCAGAGTACCGCCGCGCATACCGCGAATCGCGCCATCGGAAGCGTATCTTCTATAACAGCGTGCTCATGGATCCGACCTTCCGCAAAGTAATAAGCGTCCAGCAGGACATTGACAGAGCCATGGACCTTCTTGGCCTCATGGATCGACTGAATTATATGGGTGCGGATCCAGAAGCGCCATCACCACGCGCTCTTGCAACCAGGTGGAAAGCACAAGCAACGGAGCGTCAAACCATCGGGGCCCAGCTCACCGGCATCAGTCAGAGAGTGACCGGTCATTACGCATCACAGTGCAAAGCCCTGGCGACACGCATTGCCGGCGATCCTCTCGCACTCAAAGGTGCCGAGCTCGTAGGGATGCTCGTAGACCTGGATGCTGTCAGTACATGCGGCGGAACAGGGAAGCGCGAGGGTGAATGGTCCGGCTGGTACATTCGCATGATCGATCAGCATGTGCCACCGATGAGCAACCGCTTCTCCGTCATTGCACAACTGCTCAAACTGGTGGGGATTGTCCGTACGGCTGCCAATGTTCGCAGCGTGCTGAAGCGCGGCCATACCTAAATAGTTTCCAGCCCCAAGCTGGATATTTCTTTTTATCCGAATACGCAGGCAATCTTATGCCGTTGCATGTGCAACGTCGCGGGAGGTTGTTATGACAGACGATCGCATCATCCGCATGCCGAAAGTGGTGGACAAGACCGGTTACTCACCATCGACCATCTACAGGCTGATGGACAAAGGCGAATTTCCGAAGGGCCTTAAGTTGACCGAGAACGGCGCGATCGGGTGGCTGCTGTCCGAGGTGGACGAGTGGATTTTGGCGCGGTCGGTGGCGCGTGACGTTGCGCAAACGGAAGCGGCCGCGCACTCATGAACAACCCGGCTGTACTTCGTGCGGAAGAAGAAACCCAAACGAACGCTGAGTCTCCCGATATGCACCTGATCGCTACAACGCTAGTGTCGCAGGCGGCGGAGCTCGACGACTTGTCCTACGAGCAATCGCGGGAAAATTTGGCGAAGAACGCCGGCGTTCGGGTGACTGTGCTGGACGCCGAAAGGGGGAAACTGCGAAGTAATGGCACGAAGGCCCAAGGCACGCCTGTGCTTTTCAACGAGCCAGCACCCTGGCACGAAGCGGTGAATGGTGCTGAAACCTTAGCGGCAATCGCAGCAGTTTTCCCCGAATATCTTCATCTCCCACCAGGTGCCGCAGATGCACTTGCGCTCTGGACGGCGACAGCGCACGCAGCTGACAGCTTCATGCACTCCCCACGTTTGAACATTACGGCCGCAACCAGAGGTTGTGGCAAAACTCTGCTGCTCGACGTGGTGCACGCCATGCTGCCGCGTCCACTGCGTATCGAAAACATCACACCAGCAGCGATGTTCAGAATCATCGCTAAAGATGCGCCGACGCTCCTGATTGATGAATGTGATCGTCACCTGCGCGAAAATGCCGAGTTGATCGGGCTTTTGAACGCGGGCTTTGCACGTGGTGGAGTAGTGCCGCGGTGCGAGGGCGACAAAAACGAGGTGAAGCTATTTCCGGTGTTTGCACCAGTTGCACTCTGCGGCATCGGCGAGCTGCCCGGTACGTTGCACGACCGCTCAATAATTGTACTCATGGAACGAGCAATTCCGGGCGAGATCCGCCGGCGATTCGATTCGCGCCATATTGAAACGGAGACGGTGTTCAAGCGCCGGCTGATTCGATGGTCTCAGGACCATCGAGAGCAACTCGCAAACGTCGATCCGACAATGCCTACAGCGGCGGCCAACCGTGTTGCGGATGTTTGGCGACCCTTGTTTGCGATCGCCGAAGTGGCTGGAGAAGGATGGCCAGCGCGGGTGGCAGCATCGTTCGCCGCACTCGCACTGTCCGATGCGGACAGCGAGCCGGTTTCAGTTCAGCTTCTGGCTGATGTGGCGCAGGTTATGGATAAGAGTAGCGCGGCTGCGATGAGCTCTCACGATATCGTCGAAGGCTTGGTCCAACTGGAAGAGCGGCCGTGGCCAACATGGAATAAAGGTCGGCCAATTTCACCGCGCCAACTGGCGCGCATGTTGCGAAGTTTTCGCATCGCACCCGGCGCGCATCGAACGGGTCAGGTGGTGTTCAAAGGTTACAAACGCAAGGCGCTGGATGACGCCCTTGCCAGATATGTGGGTGCCCCCCCTGTTTTATCAGTAACACAGTTACAGACCATGGCTGGCACGGCCTCCAGCGAATCTACGATCGGTTACAGAAATTTCGTGTTACCGATCGAAAAACCGCTGCAGCCCAATGATGGTGCGGGTTGTGACTATGTAACCGATAAAACACCCCCCCTGAGCGAGGTAGACCTATGAGCGCGTCGGCCGAGCTGGTGTTTGAGGCGCGTCGCCTTGGTTGCACGCTCAACGTCCATGGGGAAAACCTGCGGATTTCTGGCGCCGACAAGGTGACAGATCAGCTGCTAAATCGCCTGCGTACCGAAAAGCTGGCGATTATCCAGCTACTAAAAATGGAAACAGCGGCAACGGACGCGTGCACAAGGCTCGACAATGTCACTGGCGCTGATGTGCTGGCAGCCTTGGCGCCCGAGGACATGGAGGAATTGGTGCAGATGACAAGTCCGGTCCCGTTCTTGTCTAGCTTCGCTCTCGCGCTCTCCACAACACGCTGGCGCGAAAACGGAATCCAACCGCCTTGGTGGAACACGGCGGCGCAGTGCGATCGCTGCGGCCCAGTCTGGCTGTGGCGTTCAATGCGTGTCGCTGGTTGCCCGTGGTGCAGGAACAGGCTCCTCGGCATCAAAATCCCGCGCCCGCTGTCACCAACTGTTCTGGCCACCACCGGAACATCAGCATGAAAAAGCACTTCCCATGCGACCAGTTTTCTGATGTAATTATGTCGCGCACAGTTTCAGGTTTGTGGTCGGAAGCAAGTTGCCATGACCACCTGCAACGACGCCAAGGTCTGAAGGTCAACGATTCGCGCCGTTTTAAACGGCAGTCGCCCTCATCGCCATGTATTGCAAGATGTAACTTTTGCCGCGAAGAGCGGCACTACGGAGCATTGCGCATGGCAACTGAACATCGAATATTTCAATTAACGATTGACGAAAGCTGCGCCGAACGTGGTGCGAGCGATGCCATACCCGTGGTGATTTCGACGGATTCTGCCATCGACATGGGAAATCACCTGGAGCGACTGGATCACTCAGATCGCGCTATCGATATGAGCAGAGCGCGCGACGGGCTGCCGTTCCTGCATTCTCACAACGCTTCCACGTTGCCGCTCGGGCGCGTGGAAAACATTTACACCGACGGGCACAAATTGCACGGCAAGATCCGCGTCGGCTCAAGCGAGCGTGCGAAACAGGTGGCTGATGACATACGCGCGAAAGTTCTCACACACGCGTCCGTTGGATACCGAGTTCACGAACGACACAAATCAGGTGACGTAGTCGTGGTCACGCGCTGGGAACCGCTAGAGGTCTCTGCTGTTTCAATTCCAGCCGATCCGAGCGCCAAAATCGGCGCGCGGACCGATGCTTTCACTCAACCAACTTTCAGAACACGAGGGTTTAACACCATGAATACTCGATCACTCGATTTGAGCCCAGCGGATTGCCGGCGCTACAGCTTGTCGCGCGCACTGTTGAGCATGCACAGCCCAGGCAATTTCCAGGCCGATTTCGAAAGGGAATGCAGCTCGGAACTGGCGAAACGTTGCGGCTCGCCGGCGCGGGGAATCTACGTGCCAGACGATGCCTTCCGAAACGAACAACGTGACATCACGACAGGTGGTTCCGGTGGCGATCTGGTTGAAGACAAACTCGACGCAGCTGACTTCATTTCGATGCTGCGGAATCAGGCGCAGGTGATCGCGCTCGGCGCAACGATCCTCGACGGGCAGGTCGGGAATCTGACAATACCGCGCCAGAGCGGTACAGCGACGGCGCACTGGGTTGCCGAAGATGGTGCTGCGACGGAGTCGGACGCGACGTTCGATCAGCTGAGCCTGACGCCGACAACCCTAACGGCGTACACCGCGTACAGCCGGCAGACGCTTTTGCAGGCCACGCCTTCGATCGACCGCCTCGTGCGAAATGACCTAGTGAAAACCGTCGCCATCGAAATCGACCGCGCGGCCATAAATGGGAGCGGATCCTCCAATCAACCGACAGGCATTCTGCAAACCAGCGGGATCGGTTCTGTGGCCATTGGCACCAACGGTGGCACGCCCACTTGGGCATCGATCGTGCAGCTGCAGGAAGCGCTCGCGGATGCGAACGCACTCACCGGTTCGTTAGGATTTCTAACGAACAGCGCCGTTGCCAGCACGCTGATGCAAACCGCGAAAATCGGATCTACATATCCCGTGTACATTCTTGATGCGCCGTACAACCAACTGCTCGGTTACCCATTCAGGATCTCCAACAACGTGCCAGACACCCTGACCAAAGGCACCTCGAGCGGCGACTGCTCGGCGATCATATTCGCGAATTGGCAAGATCTGATTATCGCAAGGTGGGGCGCACCGATCGACATCTTGAGTGATCCGTACAGCGGAAGCACGACTGGAAGCGTCAAGTTGATCAGCTTTTCGACGATGGCCATCGGCGTGCGCCACCCGGTGTCCTTCGCGGCTGATGTGGATTATACGACCACTTGATACGAATGAAGGACAGATTTTTCGAACTCGGCCATGAGGGTTGAACACACAGCGGCTCGCGGCCGATCCTCCAATCCGCTGTGTGCGTGCATTCTGGACCACTGACCCAGAGTGTTAGCGACTCACGACACTGCTGGGCTGCAGCGACACGTCGCTTTTTTTTTAAAAGGCAGCCTGATGACTGACTACGTGCATTTTCAAGCGGGTCCTATCCGGAGTGTGACCGGTTGCGGGTCGCTGACGCCCGGGATTCTCCTAGATTTTGTGCGTGCTCCGGGTTCCTTCCTTACCCGAAAATGAGACTCAAAATTTGATCGTAACCAAGAAAAAACTCGCCGATATTCTAGGCAAAACTGAGCGGGCGCTGACAGAATGGCAGCAGGCGGGCATGCCGATCGCGCACCAGGGCGCGCGCGGGCACGAAAACAAATACGACACCGCAAAAGTAATTCGATGGCTCATGGCACGCGAGTCCGACAACTATTTGGATGCGGCCAGGACCAGGCTAGCGAACGAACAGGCCCTCAGAATCGAGATGGAAAACAAACTGCGCAGTGGCGAGCTTCTCGATGTCACTACAATCAGCAAACAGCTCAAGAACACATTTTTTGCCATACGCCAGCGGATCCTCGCGTGGCCGAATCGCGTCTCGCCAATGATCACCGGCAAGCCACTGACCCAGGTTGGAATCATTCTGTCGCGAGAAGTGAGAGATCTACTAACCGAGCTTGCGAATTTTTCGATCGCGACACCTGCGGTGAGGCCAAAACGCGGGGCGAAGACCAAATGACAACACGCACATTCAACGACCTGGCAAGCAAATAATCCGGGCACCGACTGTACGCGCCTTAGTGGGCTATCATCCATCGCACATGCGAATCTCCCACGCCGGCGATGAGTGCCCCGATGAATGAATCCCGCGAAAATTGGCTACCCGAGCGTGGGTTGTTGAACGGTTGGGCGCTTTGGTGCCTGCGCGATGACTCTCGAACTATTTTGCGATTGTGTGGTTTGACTTGGGCTGGCAGTCAGTCGTCCAGGATTGGTGAGATTTATGATCGTGGAGCGCGTAGCACCGAAGATGTTGTTGGTTATGCACGCGAGTTGCCGCCGGCGCCGGATCATCTCATCCCGACCGTCGATGAATTTATGGGTGCCGTAACGATCATCATTCCGGAGGCCGCTTCGGCGATATTGGCGAGGCACCGGCGCATGATACGTGGCAAGTTGGAACTCGAACTACCCGAGTGGCGTCTGGCCGAGGCGCTGTACGGGCGCAAGCGATCAGTCGCATGGGAACACCTGGCCACGGACTGCAGAGTGGGTTACGCCGCGCTTCGAAGATGGCTCGCAGCTGAACAACCCGGCTTAAAAACCCATGGCTAGGGAATCGGCCTGAGAAATCTGGCCTATACTCAGATCGCCCCCATCAGGGGTGCGCCGTTAGAAGCGCTGCAGGTTCCAACCAACGCCGGGCGGCCGCCTGCATATAACACCCATAAGGGAAATATGGCGGGGTGCACCTGTGCGCTTCTAAACCACCCGGCACCTAGTGGAGAAATATATGAAAATTACCGGATGGCATCTGGCCTACGCGTTGCACGGCGTGGTGGTCCAACTGAACGAGGCTGGCAACAACGATGTTGAGCACCGCGGCCGGCTCGAGACCGCGGCAGAGATCCTCGCGCAAGAGCTTGAAGATCGGTTTCGCGAGATCGAGGACCGACCCCCGAGCGCACGTAAAGCAGCCGCTGCGCGCCGCAAGATCGCAGGAGACGGCGGCTTTCCTCACGATCAACCTGAAAAGCTGCAATAATTCCCACTAGCGCCCTTCGGGGCGCTTTTTTTACCAGAGCGCCGGCGGGGGAACGTCTGGGGGAATCCTGAGCTTGCCGCCAAAAGACACTCGCTGAAACAATCGGTTACAATCGTTTTCGACTCCGACTCCGGCACCATCCTTGGTCTTTGGCCTGAACACGAGATGAAGTACTGCGGATCATGCGGTCACGAAGTGGTGGTGAAAATTCCACCCGGCGATCACCTGCCCCGCTATGTCTGCGAACACTGCGGCACTATCCATTACCAGAATCCCAAACTGGTGGTTGGCTGCGTGGTGGAATGGGAAGATCAAATCCTGCTCTGCCGGCGTGCCATTGATCCCCGTAAAGGTTACTGGACACTACCGGCAGGTTTCATGGAAAACAACGAAACCATTGAGCAGGCCGCTGTGCGCGAAACCAGGGAAGAAGCCTTGGCGGACGTAGAATTGCTGGCGCCGCTGGCATTGGTAAACGTACCGCATATCAGCCAAGTGCATTTCATGTTCCGCGGTCGCTTGCGGGACGGGCAATTCGGCGTGGGGGCGGAGAGTCTGGAAACGGTGCTGATAGACGAAAACCGGGTTCCCTGGGCGGACATCGCGTTTCCCAGCGTGCACTACACGCTCGAACGCTTCTTCGAGGACCGGCGTCGCGGCCAGTTTGAGTTCCACCTCAGCACGTGGCAGCAACCTCCGCACGACTGAGCCTGCATCCGGCGAATCCATGTGGCAAAATTAGCACGCCGTTCCAAACCCACCAGGACATGAGCCATGGCTTTCGTCGTCACCGAAAACTGCATTAAATGCAAATACACCGATTGCGTGGAAGTTTGTCCCGTGGACTGTTTCCATGAAGGTCCGAATTTCCTGGTGATCGATCCGGATGAATGTATTGACTGCACCCTGTGCGAGCCGGAATGCCCCATTGACGCTATCTATGCCGAGGACGATCTGCCAGAAGATCAGCAAAAATTCCGCGAGTTGAATGCCGAGCTGGCCAAATCCTGGCCGGTGCTCACCCAGCAAAAACCTGCTCCAGAGGACGCCAAGAGCTGGGAAGGCAAACTCGGTAAATTGAGTCTTCTGGATCGCTGAATCTCTGAAGTAAAAACGCCCATCTAGGATGGGCGTTTTTTATTTCAGCGTATTAAATCGCAAGGACCTATTTTACTTCCGTCAACAGTTTTTCCAACCGGCCCTGGTTCATGAGTTGCTTGGCTTCCATCGCCTTGGCGGCGGTCTCGGCCTCGGACTTATTCACGGCCTTGCCAACCTCGATGACACCGAGCATGCCGAACATGTGGTGTGGGAAGCACTCATAAAGATACACGCCATCCTTGGTGAATTTTACGGTGATGTCCTTGCTGACATCACTCTTCCAGCTGGCTGCACCCTTGGGCACCAGATAGGACTGACTGTCATGGCCGGGATCAGTGGCCACGAAGTGCACCGAATCCCCTAGCTGAACGCGCAGGAAATCCGGCTCGAACACGAAGGTGCCACCGGCGCCGCTGTTCAGTTCCTTCACCGTGTAATCCTTGGCATAGACATTCGTGGCAATCAGCGATACGGCTACAAGCGCAAGTGCGCCGAGAAATAATTTCTTATGCATATTCTCCTCCAGACATTTCAAACAAAGATTATTCTCATATGCTATCTGGTCAAACAACAACCAGAAGCGGTTTGAAAGGCAATTACTCGCATCTAACACATACATTATTACACAGGATCAAACGTGTTCACTTGATGTATCTCAAGCCGATTCAATGTGAGGCTTTCCGAGCGGATTGTGGCGCGATCCCTAATGCGGATTCCAGCTCCGATGGCGGCAGATAGCCATCGATCAGTTGACCGTGCTCGGTAATGATGGCAGGTGTGCCATCAAGACCCAGCATCTGACCAAATTGGTATCCCGCTGCCACGGCAGTGCTGTTGCATTTGGCGCTTTTCACTGTCCTGCCGTTCATGGCCGATTCAAACGCAGTCTTGCGATCCTTGGCACACCACACGTCTACCGCTTTTTGCCAGGACGCAGAGCCTTCGCCATCGCGTGGATAAGAAAGGTAACGTACCGTGATCCCCATGGCGTTGAGTGCGGGTCGATCATGCTCAAGCACGCGACAATATTCACAATCAATATCGGTGAGCACAGTGATGGTGTGTTTAGGGTGTGAAGGCGCAAACACAATCATATCGGACGGGGCAAGTTGTGTGAGATACGCTAGTCGTGCCTGCGCGCGCTGATTGGCTGTAAGATTCTCGCCGCCGTTCATATCAATAATATCGCCACGGATAAGATAGCGACCGTCGGCACTTGCATACGCTACGGCTGGTCCAATGGTGATGCGATATAAACCGGGTATGGGTGACGGGGTCACAGCGGCAGGTTTGAGGCCGAGTTGTTTTGCCAGTCGCGCTTCGACACTTGTATTGTTGCCAGCATGCGCAAACAGCATGGCGCCTAACAGGGCGCAGCCAATCAATAAGGTTAGTCTGGTTCTCATGTGAAATGAAATCTGATCCTAGTCAGTGGGACAACCGGAGTGGCCGCACGTTCCATGCATCCTGACTAGATATTTAGCGCGCCATCTGCACTGCATGCCGCGGGGCTTTTCAACCCCGTGGATGGTGTTGTGCGTGCAAGTCTTTCAGACGTTCGCGGGCCACGTGGGTATAGATCTGGGTCGTGGATACATCGCTATGGCCCAGCAGCATCTGCACCACACGCAAGTCGGCGCCATGGTTGAGAAGGTGCGTGGCAAACGCATGCCTCATGGTGTGAGGCGACATGGTTGCGCGTATGTTGGCTTTC
>JBOIBD010000007.1:0-32412 GCA_050739415.1 Gammaproteobacteria bacterium
GTATAGACGCCGCCCTTCTGGGCCACGTCCTCTCCGAACAGGGTCATCTCAGGATATTTCGCCATGAGATCGAACAACGCACGGTTGATCTGGATGGACAGATGCCTGGCTGGCTGTTTCTCGGGCAGCGCGTCTTCGCCGCCGAACGCGATGATCCGCGCCGCCTTCGGCGCCAGACGCACAGCCTCTTTGTTCACCTTATCCGGGTGATACGGCGCGAGTGGCGCCACCACCTGTTCGGCGCTGATGAGTTTGGGGCGTTGCGCAGCTTTCTTCGATGCGTCCTGCACACGCTTGCGTGCGGCTTCGTAATGCTCCAGTAGTTCCGCCGGCGTCAACAGCCCGTTTTCCAGCGCGGTTTCCGCCGACAGTAGCAGCGGATCACGGGATTCGATGGATTCCAATTCCTGCGACGTTCGGTATTCCATTTCCGCATCGGTACCGGCGTGACCCATGAGGCGTACCAGTTTTAGATGCAGAAACACCGGGCTGCGGCTATGGCGGCAATATTCCACCGATTGCAATGCCTTGTCGTAACTGTCCACCAAATCAAGGCCGTCCGCGGCGATATAGTGCAAGCCTGCGCGGTTCCTGAAGTTGGCCTCGATCCAACCGGCCGGAGACTTCACCGAAATGCCGATGGCATTGTCCTCGCACACGAACAGGGTCGGGCACGGCAATTTCTGGAACGCGGTCCATTGCGCCGCATTGAAGGCGCCGAGCGCGGTGGAATGATTCGCGCTGGCATCACCGAAACTGCACACTGCAATGCTGTCCTCCGGAATCGGCAGTTTTACACCGATGCGTTTTGCCTGGCCGATGGCCACCGCCGTGCCCACGGCCTTCGGCAGATGGCTTGCGATGGTACTGGTCTGCGGCGGTACCCACAGGGGCACCGAGCCCCAGACCTTGTGGCGCCCGCCAGAAATAGGATCTTCGCTGGACGCGGCCAGCGACAGCGCGGTGTCGTACACCATATCAATGCCGAGCTTGCGGGCGCGCTCCTGCATGAAGGCGCCGCTGCGGTAATGCAGGAAGGCGATGTCCGTATAGCGCGTGACGCGGCCCACGGCGGCATTGCACTCGTGGCCTGAGCTGCCGATGGTGTAGAAACCTTCGTTGCGGGCGCGCATCGCGCGCGCTTCGATATCCTGGTGCCGCGACAGCATCTGGGATTCGAACAGCTCCAGGAAATCGCTGCCTGTGAGTGGTGAGCCTTGACGCAGCGGCGCATTCAAGTCGGCGCGCGATGCTTGCTCCGACCAGTTTTTCACAAACTGGATAAAATTATTATCAATGACTTCCGCGCGGTTGATGGCACGCGTGGCGGCGCGGGCAAAACCGGTACCGGCTGATTGTTGACTCATGTACGAACCTGAAACCGGGTAGCCTGTGACGACAAGGCAATAAAACCGGGCTGGGCCCGCACCCGTTCGAACCAGTCGTGCAAAGCTGGATAAGCGAACAGGTCAAACCCACCTTCCTCGGCGCAATGCGTGTAGGCAAACAGGCTAATGTCCGCTACACCATAACCCGAACCGGAGAAGAACATTTGCTGCTGCAGATGCTTCTCCATGACGCCAAGGGCTTGGTACCCACGCACATGTAACTGTGGCAACTCCTGCCGTCGCTGATGATCCGCCGGCAGATACTTCATGATGAAGCGCGCCTCCGCCACATACCGCTCGTGGCCATGTTGTTCAAAGAACATCCACTTCAACCCCTGGGCGCGCTGCCAGCGATCACCGGCCCAAAGTCGGCTGCCTTCCGCCAGGTAGATCATGATGGCATTGGATTCAGGTAGGTATTTGCCGTCCGGCAATTGCAACAGTGGAACTTTACCGTTGGGGTTCTTCGCCAGGAATTCCGGAGTACGCGTTTCGTCCTTGGCACTATTTACTTCCACCCATGCGTAAGGCAACTGTAACTGTTCAAGTGCTAGGCGCACTTTGTAGCAATTTCCGGAACTCCACAGCCCATAAACGGTGTGATGCGAGATAGTCATGTCTCAGGAAAACCTTTAGTTGCTTCAGAAAGCATTCACGCCGGTGATTTCCTTGCCGATCACCAACTGATGCACGGACTCGGTGCCTTCGTAGGTGATAACGGATTCCAGATTGAGTGCGTGACGGATGGGGCAGAACTCGGTGGTGATGCCGGCGCCGCCCAGCAGATCGCGGGCATCGCGCGCGATGTCGAGCGCCATGCGCACGTTGTTCCATTTGGCGAGCGACACCTGGCTCGGGTGCAGCTTACCTGCATCCTTGAGACGCCCGAGTTGCAGTACGAGCAATTGCGCGGTAGTGATCTTGCGCACCATCTCGGCCATGCGCAGCTGCGTCAATTGATTGTGATTGAGTGGCCGGCCAAACAGTTCGCGGGTCTTGGTGTATTCCATAACTTCCCTGAGACACGCCTGAGCGGCACCGATGACGCCCCAGGCGATGCCGTAGCGCGCCTGCGTGAGGCAAGACAGTGGACCTTTCAGACCTTTCACTTTCAGCAACACGTTCGCTTCCGGCACCTTGACGTCATCGAAGTAGAGCGCTGAGGTGACGGATGCGCGCAGAGACATTTTGTGATGCACTTCCGGCGCATCGAAGCCCTTCATGTCCTTCTCGACGAGAAATCCGCGGATGCCGTCGTCGGTATTGGCCCAGACCACTGCCACGTCGGCAATCGTGCCGTTGGTGATCCACATCTTGGCGCCGTTCAAAACCCAGTCGCCGCCCTTCTTCTTCGCCACGGTCTTCATATTGGATGGATCCGAACCGCCGTGCGGCTCGGTCAAGCCGAAACATCCGATGGCCTCGGCCTTCGCCATGGCCGGTAGCCAGCGCTGCTTCTGTTCCTCCGAGCCATAGGTGAAGATCGGATACATCACCAGACTCGATTGCACCGACACGAAGCTGCGCAGGCCGGAATCGCCACGCTCCAGTTCCTGGCAGATGAGTCCATAGGCAATGCCGTTCAACCCTGCGCAGTCATAGCCGTGGATGGAACTGCCCAGCAATCCCAGCGAGGCGATCTCGGGGATCAGTTCCTTGGGAAAGCGCGCCTTCTCGAAAGCTTCGCCGATGATGGGCAGCACTTTCTCGTCCACGAAACGCGCCACGCTGTCCTGCGCCAGCCGTTCTTCCTCGGATAGCAAATCACGGGTGTTGTAAAAGTCAACGGGATTCAGGGATTCCAAGAAATTCTCCATGTTGCTTTCGCAGGAGCAGGCTTTTTGTTGGAGCGGCGGTTCCCGCCGCGATTCCCAACCATCGCGGCTAAAGCCACTCTTACACGCGAAAGGGAGCGCTTATGATACCCGAAGCATCGGTCATATTCAGGCGGCTCCGCCATGCTTCTCGAGCGCGGTACAAATTTCCGGCGTAGTCGAAGGAATCCAAAAACTTGCGCTGCGGATCGCCGCCCAAGGTGAGAAAACTCCCGGGCGACTGGGATCATCTGCGGTGGCTCGTAGGATTTCCTTGCCTGCAGTGAGCGTGAAACTTCTCCAACTAGGCGTGAGTGTCACGCCTAGTGCATGCAGGCTTTCCAGGCGGTGAGATCAATCAACCATTGGCCAACATTGCGCGGCCATCTGTTGGGTCAGGAATTGATGCGGAATATTTGTGGTACATACCCAATTGATGCTGCCATCCTTGCTGACATTGGGAGTCATGAAGAGCGAGCGGCCGCTGACCTGGCGCGGCCAGTCATAGATGATATGGATACTGCTGTCGTTCTCAATGCTGATGGAACGTAGCTGATTGTGTGGCGGCAGTGAAGGCAGGTTAATTTGCCCACTGCTGGTTGGCCAAGCGTCATTGGCCTTGTAGTAGACGAGCATCTCGCTTTCTACACCGGGCAGTATCTGCATCCCCTGGGTTATTTCGTTAGTAATCGCATGCGAACCGATCGAGGGTATGAGAAGGGCAATAATGATACCGAGAATGATGAATCCAAGATAAGCCCATGCGCCAGCGATCACCCAACTTGAATTCGCTGGTGGCGGCTCGCCAAAGCGATTATCGGAATTCGTGCCTGGTTTGAAGATCAGAAATAACACGAGGATCAGATCGGCAATTGGGACAAACACGAGCAGACACCACCACCCGCTTAGATCCAGATCATGCAGGCGGCGAATCAGTATGATGAAGTCCATCACCAATAAAAATGCATAACAGATAAAGAGGAACAGCACGCCCAGAGCATGAAAGCCATGATAGAGAAGGAAGAAACCGATTACGGCTGGAATGATCGCCAGCAGTTCAACCCCGATACCGTATGCCAGATAGCGCAACCGGCCGATACGGGTTTCCAAAGCAAAGAACCGGATTTCCGGTGAACTGACTTCGTCCATATATAGAAACCCCACTCAGATTTGGAATTAAGCCCAAGCTCGCTACCCGATTAATACTCCCATGCACAGCCGGACCAGCGCAAGAGCATGCAGTAGTGCCGCGCAACACATGTCCAACTGCCGGCACACCGATACGGTCGATACGGTATTGCCTGCTCCCAAACGGCTAGAATGGCTCGGCCATTCGCCACGAGAACCGGGAGCAAGACAGCATGCACCTGCTTACCCTGATCGGCGTGCTCATCGTCATCATCGGTTTCGCGTTGCGGGTGAACGCATTGTTGGTCGTCACGGTCGCGGGTATCGCCACGGGTTTCGCTGGTGGGCTGCATGTCATCGCCATCATCGGCGACTTCGGCCGCGCCTACACGGAGAACCGCTATATAAGTCTGGTGTGGCTGACACTGCCTGTGATAGGTATGTTGGAGCGCGGTGGCTTGAAGGAACGCGCGCAGGAACTCATTAGCCGTATCAGGGGCGCCACCACCGGCCGTGTACTGCTTTTGTATCTCGCCATCCGCCAGTTGACCGCGACCATCGGGCTAACCTCGCTGGGTGGTCAAGCGCAGATGGTACGGCCGTTGATTGCGCCCATGGCAGAGGCGGCGGCGGAAGCACGTTTTGGTGAGTTGCCGGACAAGACCCGCTATCTGGTTCGCGCACATGCCGCGGCGGTGGACAACGTAGGCGTATTTTTCGGCGAGGACATCTTCCTCGCCATGGGCTCGGTACTGCTCATCAAGGGATTCCTCGACGAGAACGGCGTGCACCTCATGCCGCTACATATCGCCTTGTGGGCAATCCCTACGGCCATCGCCGTATTCATCATCCACGGTGTACGCCTGCTGCTGCTGGACCGGCGCCTGCGTAAACAGTTTGCCGCCAACCACCAGGCGATGGAACAGGGTAGAGGGGGTGGTAAATGATCCAGCTGGAATATATCTACATTCTCGCAGGTTTGCTGTTCTGCACTGTCGCGCTGTTTGAATTCACCGACCGGAAGAATCCCAAGCGACTGCGTAAAACCATCTTCTGGGGCATTTACGGCGTCACTTTCCTATTCGGTTCCGTGCTGCCTCCATTCATTACCGGCTGCCTGGTGATCCTCATGGTGTTGGTGACCGGCTGGAAGGATTTGGGCTACAGCAAAGTGGACACCGCCACCGAATCTGAACGCCGGCAAAGTGCTGCGCGGCTACGCAATAAGCTCTTCGTCCCGGCCTTGTGCATTCCCTTCGTGACGTTCCTCGGTACGCTGGTATTGCCGAAAATAATCATCGCGGGCAAACCTCTGGCAGGAGCGCAAAATGCCACGCTGGTTTCACTGGGCCTTTCGGTGATTGTAGCGCTGGTGGTTGCGCTCTGGCTTTTCCGTCAGCGGTTTATCACGTCGTTACACGAAGGTAGACGCCTGTTCACGGCCGTTGGCACCGTAGTGGTATTACCGCAATTGCTCGCTGCATTGGGCGCGCTGTTCGCCGCAGCCGGTGTGGGTCAGGTGGTTTCAGAAGGTGTGACGCACTTCATTCCAGCGGATGCCACGTTCCTGGTGATCGTCGCGTTCACCGTGGGCATGGCATTATTCACCATGATCATGGGCAATGCATTCGCGGCTTTCCCGGTAATGGTCGCCGGCATCGGCCTGCCGCTCATTGTGCACAAACTCGGCGGCGATCCCGCTATCATGGGTGCCATCGGCATGCTCTCCGGTTACTGCGGTACGCTCATGACACCCATGGCCGCCAACTTCAACATCGTGCCCGTGGCACTGCTGGAACTACCGGACAAGAACGGCGTGGTCAAGGTGCAGATTCCTACCGGTTTGATATTGCTCGTCGTCAACACACTGCTGATGTATTTTCTGGTGTTCAGATTCTAGCCACGTAGGTTGGTGGTGAACGCAGTGAACCCCAATATTTTCCTGTTGTTGGGCTTCGTTTTACTCAGCCCAACCTACATGTGTCTTCCTCAACAACAATTCTTATCGTGTTCTTTTTGTTTCGGTGGACACGGTACCGAGCCGTAAGAACAGAACACGCAGCAATCGCCAAACTTGGGTTTTAGCAACGTGTGACAGTGTGGACATTTGTATAAGAACTGGCAAGCATCAATAGGCATACGCGCTTCAGTTTGCTGGCCGCAGTGCAGGCAGGTCAAAATGGTGTCGAGGATAATGGACGATCCTTTCATTTATACCAGCTTACGCCCGAAAAAACTCACACAACAAACCTGCGCCGAGCCATCAACTGTGCAACAGGCGCAAGCTAGTCCAGCCGACATACAAACCGAAGCCGGCTAAAACTACCACGCTCACATACGCCACCCATACGATGGCCGAGACGGCTTTCTTGCCCACCCAACGAAACGCGTAGGTGAAACCAACGGCATACAGGCTGCCGGTGATGAAGAACGCCGCGATACCCGGCCAGCCCCACACGGTATACAGCAGCGTGCCATTGGCGAGCCACCAGGCGAGTGAAAACGGACTGGTCAGCACCGTTAAAAATCCGATTTTCCACGAGCCCGGTGTATTGCCGGCATGCAGACCGGCGTGTGCTGCACGCCAAGTGCTCCATGCCATCCACATGAGCAGCAGCGAGCCGGCGAGTCCCAGGATACCCACTACATGCGGACGGCGATCGAGGAATGTCACCGCGCCGAGGATGGCCAGCGCCAGCCACACCACGTCACCGCTGATGGCGCCGCAGGCAGTCATGAGCGATTCCTTCATACGCCCGCGCATGGAGGTGTTCGCCATGATGGTCGTCACCGGGCCTGGCGGTGCGGCGATACTGATCGACAATACCGCGCCAGCGAGCACGGCGTGAAGGACGGAAACGTGTTCGATATAAGTCATGCGGATGTCGCGATCAAAACACGAAGAACATTATTCTACGCAGGATCTACGGCGTGACTCAAAGACTGAACCGCCAGATGCTCTGATTGTTTTCCGGATCAGTGATACGGTGAGCATGCACGCCATACACTTCTTCGATTAGCTCACGGCGAATGTCGTCGGGATTATCGGTTTCGTGCACCACGCTACCTCTGCTCATCATGAAAAAGCTGTCGCCGTACTGCAAAGCCGTGTTGAGATCGTGCAAGATCGCGACCACGGTGCAGCGATGATTGAGCAGCTCACGCGCAATGTCCAGGATGTGGATCTGGTAATGTACATCCAAGCCGGCAGTGGGCTCATCGAGAAACAGGAATTTTTCCTCGTCGTTTCCGTCTTCACTCCAGATCTGCGCAAGCACCCGCGCAAGCTGCACGATCTGCTGCTCGCCCCCGGACAGCGTGGAGTACGCTTGCTCACGCTTGTTCGTCATCTCCACGAGTGCCAGCGTGCGTTTGACGATGTCACGGTCGCGCAGGGACGGGGCACGCCCGTAGTGTGGATAACGGCCCATCATCACCACTTCGCTCACCGGCATCGCGAACGCCAGCTCCACGTGTTGCGAGAGCACCGCACGTCTGCGGGCCAGTTCGGCGGTCCGGTAGCTGCGGAGCGGGCGTCCCGCATAAGTGACTTCGCCCGAACTCGGCTTGGCAAGTCCAGTCGAAATCTTGAGTAACGAGGACTTGCCCGCGCCGTTCGGCCCAAGGATCACATTGAAGCAATTGGGCCGGAAACGCACATTCACATTTTTCAGAATGTGTACTTCGCCGACGCGGTATTCGATATTGCACAGCTCAGCCATAGAATCCGGCCGCGCCCTTGCGTTGCTGGCGCATCAGTATCCAGATGAACACCGGCGCGCCGATGACTGCGGTAATAATGCCGATAGGTAGTTCCGCAGGCTTGACGATTACTCGCGCTGCAATGTCAATCACTTCCATCGAAACCGCGCCGAGCAACGCCGAGCCCGGCAGTAGAAAAGTATAGTCCGCAGACTTCAGCATGCGCAGAATGTGTGGAATCACCAGTCCGATGAAAGCGATGATCCCCACCATGGAGGTGGCCACCGCTACCATCAGCGTGTTGATGATGATGAGAACCAGGATCAGGCGCCCTGGATTGATGCCGAGATAGGCGGCTTCGTCCTCGCCCAGCATCAGGGCATTCAATGATTTGCCGTGCCGCATTACCCAAAGGAAACAGATCACAAAGATAATGCCGACAATAACCGTGCCGTGCCAGTCGGCGGTAGTGAAGGTGCCGAGCTGCCAGAAAGTGATATCGCGTGCCTGCGGATCGCTGGAAATGTAGGACATGAAACCGACGCCGGCGTTGCAGACTGCGTTGATCGCGATACCTCCCAGCAGCAGGGTAAAGATGTTCACTTTGCCAAAACTGGTGGAGATGCGATAAACAATCATGGTCGCGGCAAACGAAAACGCGAAGGCCAGCACCGGTACGCCCACATTTCCCAAATGCGACACCAGGTTGTGCGCACTATTGAAACCGAACACCAAATAGATGGCGGCGCCGAAAGCCGCTCCGGCTGAGGTACCGGTGAGTCCCGGCTCGACGATGGGGTTGCGGAAGATCCCCTGCATCACTGCACCGGATACTCCCAGCACAGCACCGGTCAGACCTGCCAGCAATACACGCGGCAGACGCAGTAGCAGGAAAACGTTGCGCGGCAGTGCATCAGCCTGGGTTGCGGGAATCCAGCCGAAAGCCTGCAAAATGTATTTGCCCATCTGCTCGGGCGTGAACATATTGGCGCCAATCCCTGCGGAGGCGATCAGCGACGCGACTAGCAGTACGCCGAGCACCAGGTAAATCTGCCCGAATGACAGGCGTTTCAGCACCGCTCAGGACCGGTTATCGGTACCAACACCGGTTCCATACTTGTAGTCGGTGGATGGATACTGGTTTTCAAGACCCTTGAGCAACTTGATCAGCTCCGGATGAGCCTTGAATACCTCTGGATGAAAATCCTCGGCAAGCTTGAGAATAGCCGCCGGAGTCCGTGGTCCGAAATAGATGCTCTGCTGCTCCATGATCATATAAATGCGCCCGTTCTTGCCAGCCGGCGTGAGTGCCACGCCGGGGAGCTGGGTAAACGCTTTGGAGTTGCCGAAGCGGTCGAATGCGATCTGGTTGGCGATGATGATGTCCGGTTGGGCATCGGCGATCAATTCGGGCGTCAGGCGTTCCATGCCGTGGTTGTTGGCCAGGATATTGTTGCCTCCGGCCCATTCGATGAGCTGGTTCGAAGGGCCGCCAGTTACTGCGAGATAACTGTTATCGATCTGGCCGAAATGGATCATCACCACCCGCAGCTTCGGTTTATTAGCCCAGAGTTTGGAAGCCGCCATGACTTTGGCCATATCCTGCTTCCACTGGGCGACAACCTGTTCGGCCTGCTTTTCACGATCGAAGAAAGTACCCACTTTGAGCATCAGCTGTTGGGCGTCGGCCATCGACTTACCGGGTGTGATGACTTTGATGGGAACGCCGACCTCCTCCAATTGACCCAGCACCGCATGTGGACCCATATTGCCGTCGGTCAGAAATACGGTCGGTTGCATCGAGATGATGCCCTCGGCACTCAACGCGCGATGGTAGCCGACCGTAGGCAGTTTCCGGATTGCGGGTGGATAAACCGAGGTGAGATCGTGCGCCACCAGATGCTTTTCGGCACCGGCTTCGTAAATGAACTCGTTGATCTGCTTGGAGACACACACGACGCGGTCCAGGTTGTAGTGGGCGGGTTGGTTACCTGGTTGAGTAACGTTGCTGAACCCTTTTGCGCTAGATGCTTGTGTGGAGCCAGATTGGTCAGCGGGTAACGCCGAGGCGTTCCCGAAAACCGTGAACAAAAAAGCCGCGCAGGCGGCACCATAGAGGGTGTTTTTCATCTTGCTCCTTCTCAGGTAAGCGGGCCCGGGGTTGCCGAGGCCACGAAGCCTAGCAGACATTTAGAACGTCTGCGAAATGCTGATATACGGGAAGCGTCCCGGAATCGGATACAGCGTCGTATTGTAGCCACCGGAAATGTGTGAGACGGGCGGCTCCTTGTCGAAGATATTGTTGATACCAAACGTAAACTTGGTCCTTGTGTTATCCAAACTGTACGTAGCTTGGAAATTATTGAACGTGGTCGAGCCAATCTTGTTGGTGGAGAGTGCATTGTTTGTGTAATTGGGATAGCTGCACAGTCCCAGGTTGGTGAAGCTCAGTGGCGTGCCGTTATAGCTGTCCGAGCACGACTCGAGCAGGTCGCCGATGTACTGCAACTGCCACTGCAACTGCCAGCCGCCGTAGCTCCAGTTGGTGGTCAAGAAAGACTTGAATCGCGGATACCCCGCGCCTTTCACTTGCTGGTTGATAAACTGCGTAATGATCGGCTGTGACGGGTTGGAGAAGTTCGGCGTCGTCTGCGTGTAGAGTTTCACCCAGGTCGTCATCCAATCGAAGCTGAAGGTACCGGCGCTTTGCGTCTGCAGAGTATAGTTCGCGTCAAAGTCTATGCCTTCGGTAAGCTCAGTGCCGAGGTTGACATTACCGGTGTCCAGGTTGGTGATCACACCCGAGGCGTTGCGGGTAACGAGACTGCACAGATTGCTGGCACCGCTGATGTAACAGCCGCTCAGGATGTTTTCCGGCGTAATCGAACCGATGGCGTTGTCGATCTCAATCTTGAAGTAGTCCGCACTGATCGTGAGCGGCACGCTTTGCGATACCTGCCACGTTGCTCCGACGGTACGCGAAGTCGAGGTCTCGACCTGCAGGTTTGGATTGGCCCCCGAAGTGGTGTTGACGGGGATGTTGAGCTGACTGTAGCTCGTGGGTACCCCCGCGGCAGCGCAATTGACGGCCACGGTTCCGCCAACACTCTGGTAATTGCTGCAGGGATCCGTCACGGTCGTACTCCCCGCCACTTGCGCGCTGAATAGCTGCTCAACGTTGGGGGCATTGAAATCCTGTGACCAGCTTGCGCGGAACGCCAATTGGTCATTCACGGTCCAGTGCAAAGCCGCAAGGTTACTGTTGATGGTGCCGAAATTGCTGTAGTTGGAATGACGCGTAGCGGCATCGAGGTTGAGGGACTTGGCTAGCGGCACGTTAGCTAGAATCGGCACATTGAAGGACAGCGAACCAGCATTGGCATGATAGCCGCCGCTGATGGGCGGACCGGAATTCGCTCCAGGGCTGGTGCCAAGCGTGCTGTCGCCTATAGCTGCGAGCGCATCAGGCGTGAACTGACCACTGGTGTTCTGGTAGTCGTACTGCAAAGTACCCTGCAAAGGACCGGCCGGCAGTTGCACGATGGGTGTGGAAATATGGGCCGACCAATCCTTCTCGTCCGTCTCAATGTAGGAATTGGCGATATAGCCCACATAGTTCCACATGGCAGGCGTGATAGCACCGCCGTTGTACGATGGACTGCCGAACATGTTCAGCGGCACGCAAGTAGGATTGGGCGTGCCGGGGCCGCAATTGGACGGTGATCCCAAGGCCAGCGCCCAGCGTTGCAGGTTGATCTCGGGGCCGTCGGTAGTGTTCATGGTGCTGCGGTTGACAATGCCATCCACCGACCAACTGAAGGGATGTGAGCCGAGGTTGAAGTCACCGTCGAAACCTGCGTTCAGATAAAAGGTCTGCGAATCTTCATTCCAATAACGCAATCCGGTTTCAACCGGCTGGTTGCCGAGAAGTACCAGGTTAGCATCGGGGCCGGTGGAATTCAGGTCGAAACCGAAGGGGTTGTAAGGTTGGTCTGCTGGAATATTGTCTTGGACATTTCCCTGCATCCCGATGGTGGCCTCGGCCGGTCCGCCTTGTTGCTCCGAGCGGCGGTCGTTGTAAAGCGCTGTGTAGTGGCCGCTGATATTGTCGTTGAACTGATAGGTCCCCTGATCGTAGAGGCCAATATGCTTTTGGGGCGTCTGCAGATAATTGGCCGTAGCAAAATTGTAGGTGTCCGTGCTCGCATTGAAGGGACGGTAATCCGATATCGAGGTGCCGGGTGTGCCCGAAATAATGGTGAGGTCACAAAACGGCACACCGGCTGCATTTGGAGGGCACATTGCCGGGTTGTTGTACAAGCTGGATCCAGCCGGCGGGGAAAACTTATAGATTCCCTGGAGCGGTACACCCGAGCCGCGCGTGACGCCCGTACCGGGATTGGGGAGTGCGGTGATGGCGCGTTCGCCTTTCGTGACCGGCTGCTGCTCCGTGAACGAAGCATTGAATATCGAGCTGCTGTTCGAGGTGGTGATGCCATGTGTGAACTCGTACGAGGACGTATTGCCGTCACGCTCGCCACCGTCCTGATACTGGCCAAAATAGGCGCTGGCTTCGTTGCCATTGAAATTAGCTTTGGTCACGATGTTGACCACGCCCGCCATGGCGCCCGACCCGTATTCCGCCGAGGCACCGGATTTGAGAATCTCGATATGGTCAATGATGGCGAGCGGGATGGTGTTCAGGTCCACCTCGCCGGTGATCAGCGTGGGCCAGCGCTTGCCGTTCACTAGTACCAGCACGCGGTTGCAGCCGAGGCTGCGCAGGTTGATGCAGCTCTCTCCGTTGGCACCAAAGTTGGCCGTGGTGTTGACGCCATTGCCAAAGATGGTGAGCCTTGAAAGGACGTCCGCCACCGAGGTAAGGCCGGTCTCCCGGATTTGCTGGTGGCTGATGATCTGGATCGGCCCCACCGGTTTGACGGAAGTGGACTTGAGCACGGGTATAGGGTTGCCGGTGACAGCGATCTTCCCGAGCTGCGCCGTTTGGTCGGCTCCGGGTGTGCCCGCCAGAGCGGAGGGAGACAGACAGGCAGCCAGCGCGACTTGAACGGCGAGCATGACAAGACGGTTGCGAAGCGTGGATTCCATGAGGCGATCCAGTAGTTATTGAAGTCTTGGGGGGTGGCACTTTAATGAGGTGTGAGGACGTTGACAAGCTGGCATCGGAAAGATTCCAAATATGACCAACTTACGTACGGACTTTGCCCTGGGATTTCGCGCGGGTGCAGAATTACGCCGTACAGGCAAGCATCAAAACCAAACAGACATGGAACCGTTGTGAACAGATCAGTCATGCTTGTGTTGGAACTCGCATTGGCACTGACAAGCTGGACCACCATGGGCAGTCAACCAACGGCGAACACCAAAGCGATGCTGGGACATGGCCGACATCTGGTGACGATTGCCGGTTGCGACGACTGCCACACAGCGGCTACATTTCGTATAAGCTGGGCCACGCGGTAATCTATCGGACAGGAATTGCTTGAGGCCGAGCAGCATTTCCGCGATCAGTAGTACGGTTCGTCACCGGCAAAGGTAAAAGACAGGATGGCACCCGAGACTGGTATCGAACCGGGGCGCGATGCCCAGCAAGAGGCGCTGGAGCGCGCCCCACCGGCTGCTCCCCAGAACCAGCGATTCGCCACTCTGGGACTCGCGGTACTCGGTGTGGTCTACGGTGACATCGGCACCAGCCCCATTTACGCGTTGCGTGAATGTTTCGCGGGTGAATATCCATTGCCGGTTTCCACCTTCAACATACTTGGCGTCTTGTCGCTCGTATTCTGGACGCTGATTTTGATCATCTCTCTCAAGTATATGACTTTCGTGCTTCGTGCTGATAATCGTGGCGAGGGCGGAATTTTTGCACTACTCGCGCTGCTGCGTCCCGACGAGGGTCATGAACGGCGGCGGCGGCGTGTGCTGCTACTGATCGGAATCGCCGGTGCTGCAATGTTGTACGGCGACGCCATGGTCACGCCAGCCATCTCGGTACTGAGCGCGGTAGAAGGTTTGCAAGTCGCCGCGCCCACATTGCACAGCTATATCATTCCCATCACGGTGGTGATTCTGTTTTTCCTATTTGCGGTACAGCGCTTCGGCACCGCGAAGGTGGGTACGGCATTCGGCCCACTGATGTTGCTGTGGTTTCTGGCGCTGGCTCTCCTCGGCATTCGCGGTATCGTGGCAGCGCCGGAAGTGCTGTGGGCGGTAAACCCCTGGTACGCCGTGAGTTTTTTTCACAACAATGGTTTCACCGGCTTTTTAATTCTCTCTGCCGTGTTTCTGGTAACCACCGGCGGCGAAGCTTTGTATGCGGACCTCGGACATTTCGGCCGCAGTCCGATTCGCAAAGTGTGGTTCGCATTCGTACTACCGGCCTTGCTTATCAATTACTTCGGCCAAGGCGCACTGTTGATTGCCAATCCACACGGCAGTATTCAGCCATTCTTCCACCTGGCGCCGTCCTGGGGGCTCTACCCACTGGTGGTATTGGCCACGGCCGCCACCTGCATCGCATCCCAAGCCGTCATCACCGGCGCCTATTCGCTCACTCGTCAGGCCATCCAGCTCGGCCAGTTGCCGCGCCTGAAAGTGGGGCAAACCTCCGCGGAGGCACGCGGCCAAATCTATATGCCGGTGGTGAACTGGATGCTGATGGTCGCCGCGATCGTCCTGGTGTTGACGTTCCGCACCTCGAACAATCTGGCAGGTGCTTATGGTGTAGCAGTCAATTCCACCATGGTCGTTACAACGCTGCTGGCATTCAACGTGGCTCGCGAACGCGGCGGCTGGAGTCTATTAGCTGCAGGCGCTTTTTTGCTGGGATTCTTGGCGATTGATCTGGGTTTCCTGGGTTCCAATTTTTTCAAGATTCCTTACGGCGGCTGGCTGACGGTAGCGACGGGACTCGCGCTGTTCATCATCATGACCACTTGGCGCCGCGGCACCGGATTGCTGTCCGAGCAGATCGCCGCAAATAGCATTTCACTCGAAACTTTTATCGGACGTTTGACGGGCGATCGCGTTACGCGCATACCGGGCGCTGCGGTATTTTTTACCGGCCGATTGGAGCAGACGCCACCGGCGCTACAACAATTGGTGCGTCACACAGGCGTCTTGTACCAATGCGTGGTTTTGGTAACCGTCATCATCGAGCAGGTCTCCAAGGTCAGCCCCGAGGAACGACTCGAATTAAAGGAATTAGAACAGGGTTTTTACCGTGTGATCCTGCACTACGGTTTCATGCAAGGACCGAATGTACCGTCCGATCTCGCCACGTGCGCCAAGCTCGGACTCAAGCTCGACCTCGATCAAGTTCATTACATCATTGGCCAGGTGGATATGCTTGCCGGACGCAAACAGCGCGGTATGGCACATTGGCGCGACCGGTTGTTCGTGTGGATGGCGCGCAACACAGAAGATGCCACCGCTTCTTATCACATTCCTGCAACGCAGGTGATGTCCGTCGGATTGCAGGTGGGGATTTGAAATGGCTGGTCAGTAGCCAGGCGTACCCCGAGCACGTGGTGTTTGAAAACAGCTCCGGTGCCTAATCCGATGCTGGTTATCCCAATCGCCTATGCAGCAGACACCATGGATAGCTTGTTCGCAGAAATATGATGAGTAACGCCGAGCGGAGATCAATTGCAGTCTGCTCACCCGCCGCCCTTCACGATTAATCCGCACAATGTCGCGAACCGATGCGTTATCAGACAAGCGGGACTCGCCCCGAGATATTCAACCCAGCTCCCCTCGCGTACGAATGCGGATCAAAATGCGGACGTCCAACGCTCAGACGGAATATCGGGCAACATGCCCACGGCGACCGACCGCCTGCTACTCTCGCAACAGACGCGCGAGATCATGGGCGATTATTTCAGGCTTGTCGGTATAGCTCGTCAATAAACGAGCCCGCCCGCTCTTATCGAAGATAAAAATCGCGCTGCTGTGATAAACCAAATAATTGCCGCTGGCATCAGGTTTATCCAGACGATAGGCCACGCGGTACCGCTTGGTGAGGGCCGTCAGCTGTGTCTGGGTTCCCGTCAAACCAACGATCCATGGACTGAAGGCCGTGACGTAAGTTTTCAAAACAGCGGGTGTATCCCGCGTAGGGTCAACAGACACAAACAGAATTCGGACCTGATCGGCTTGAGGGCTGAGTTGCTTCAGGGCCTTCGACAGATCCGCTAGTGTGAGAGGACAGACATCGGGGCAGTGCGTATATCCGAAATAAAGCAGTACCAGTTTTCCGCGATAGGCATCTTGGTTAATGACCTGCCCATCGTCGCGGGTCAGTGTGAACTGCAGCGGCGGCATGTGCCCGGTAATGTTCGTCAGGCCCCATGGCTGTGACGCAGCTTGATGGCCACAGCCGGCTACACTTAATACCAGCAACAATCCAATACCGACCGATAGAAATCCGCGGATCCGCGGTAATGAGTTTGTAAATATTTTCATTGACCGGTTGCTCCTCGCACCACAAATTCAACCATCAGGTGCGTGTTATCACCGAAATTCAGTGTAATGGGCACGCGCTCTCCGATGTGCAGGGGATGTTTTCGGCCCATCAGCATCAAATGATACCCACCGGGGGCAAAATCAACACTATCACCAGGAGCAATCCGCATCGGTCCAACCGGTAACATGGTTTCCATACCGTTACTGGTTACGCTGCGATGCATCTGAACACTGGAGAATTCCGGGCTGCTGGCCCCCTCCAGTACCACGACGTGTTTACCCGTATTCACAACATGGACATAACCAGCGAGCGGCAAGTCGCCGGGTAACAAACGCAACCAAGCGTCGGTGACGCTGATATTGCCAGCAAACGCAGGCAGGCTGATGAATATTAGTGTCAACCCATACAACATACTTCGCATAAGCATCTCCATTCAAGTCAAAGTACCGGTCCGCTCGGCGTTGATGAGGTAGTCTCTCTTGGTCAAACGACGGAAGACAATGAGTGCAGCTATCACACTCATCATGCAGGATGGTATCCAGGTGATCAGACCACCAATATTCTGGTCGGTAATCGGACTGATGGGCCAGAGACGCCCACAGAGCGCATAAACCGTAAACAAATCCGTCCGGCTGAGCGCAATGTAGGAGCCCAACAAAATCTGCGGGAGCATGACGGCTAATGCCAAAAACAAGCGCGTCCCGTAACGGGTGCGCGCACCCTGTTCAAGCGTGCGCGGGTCAAGGATCAGCCACCAAAACAGCAATCCGTCCACCACCATGCTCCAATTCATGAGGTCGTAGAGCGAGGCATCAAGCATGGCCTTGAAATGAATTGAGGGTATCAACCAGTAATAGATAAGCCCGACAAACAGGATGCCAGCGATTAGCGGATTTTGAATGAACCGGTAAACCAATTGCACACCTCGGTTACGCCACAACGGGATCAGCAGCCTGTCACGCAGACGCCTCGGGATACCGCATGACATTACCGCCTGCGGAACCGCAAGCATAATGAGAAAAGGCCCCAGATGGTGCAGAACGAGGTGCTGGAGACGATGGATCCAGAACATGTGCTGGGCGAAATAGTCGAAACGCGTCTGCAAAACTACATATATGAGTATCACGCCAGATAAAAATGCAAAGTTGCGCCAAAAACCTGCCGGTGTGCCAGACCGATGGAGAATTACCATTCCCGCGATGTACAAACCGCAACTCAGCAGACTCACCGTGAGCACGGTGGGTGAAAAGTCCCATGGCAAGAGCCACATAAGAATTGAGCGCATGGTTTCAGGGGGCTATTGCTTCAAGAGCGGTGACTACCACGGTCTTTCAGTAATACCTTGGAGCGTGGTTGATTTTCGCCTGGAACAGGTCAAGTTCGCGAATGTCTATATTAACAAATGCCGCTACCTTGAGGTAGGAGTCTTTCTGCCAACTAACTTCTTCTGCTTGGGGTAGTGATAATTTTTGTAGACAGGACCACGCGGGCCCTCACCCGGGGGCCTTTTCGTCACTAGTCTTGGGCGGTGCAATCAGGGCACGGAAGCTTTCGATGGCTTCACCCGCAGCAGCGACCAGTAGGCCGTCGCCTACCTGCAATCTAGTGCCGCCATTAGGAATGATCTCACTTTCTCCGCGGATAACCCCAACGATCAGTGCGCCCATGTCGGCGAGTCCGAGTGAACGTACTTCTCGTCCCACGACCGGTGAACCGGGGAACAAACTGAGACTGTAAAGCTGCTCTTTTCGCCGCGTGAGCGGCACACCCTCACCACGTGTGAGTGCGCTGTGCAGCTCGCTTGAAAGTATATCGTGATCGAGCCGTACCTCTTGGTGACGCAAGAGATTGGCGGCAGTCTCATAATAGACTTCGTGATGAACAGGACTTTCTGCAGGCGTCGGCACTTGGGCCTCGTAAATGGTCGGATACTTCGCGTGCCGGGTGAGCGTGAGTTGAACGACAAATGCGATGGCAACCGCCAGCATCGTCGGCATGATGAGCTGAAAACCACCAGTCATCTCGATCACCATCACCATCGCGGCTATCGGCACCCTTGCCCCGCCGGCGAAAACCGCTGCCATGCCAACCACGGCGAGCCAGGAGCTATCTATGTTGACGTGGAAAATATGCAGCAGCGCCGCAAATGTGGCGCCCAGCATCACGCCCACATAAAGCGTCGGCCCAAACATACCACCTGAGCCACCCGAGCCAACGGTAAGTGAAAGCGTCAGGATCTTGCCGAACGTAAGCAGCAGCAGCACCCATATGACCAGTCCTGAACCACCTTGCAGGACGAACTGCATGTAGCCGTAACCGCCACCAATGATGGGTGGAAGCACGATGCCGATCAGGCCGACCGCGAGTCCGCCGATGGCGGGTTTGAAGTAATTGGGAATGCCGAGCCCGGCAAACCAGTCGCGGATGCGGTAATACACAGCCGGCAACAGAGCGCCGACCGCGCCCGCAAGAATACCGAGTGTGGCGAACCACACCAGGTCGAGCGGCTGCACGACGCGGTCGCTTGCAGGCAGCAAAAACAGGGGTGTGTAGCCTGAGAATGCCCCAGTGATCGCGTAAGAGACAGAGGCAGATATCAACGTGTAGATGAGCACGCCGCCTTCGAAAGCCATGCGCGAATAGAGAATCTCGACAGCAAAGATCGCAGTGCCGAGCGGGCTCTTGAAGATGGCCGAGAGTCCGGCCGCCATGCCGATCAGAATGACGGTACGGCGCTCGTCATCGGGTAACTTGCATAGCTGCCCGACGATCGCGCCGACGCCCGAGGCAATCTGTGCCGTAGGCCCCTCGCGCCCTCCCGATCCGCCGCTGCCTATCGTGATTGCGCTCACGAGGGTCTTCACGAACGGCACCCGCATGCGCATGCGCCCGTTGTTGCGGTGGAAGGCGATGAGTGTGGCATCGGTGCCATGCCCTTCGGTCTCAGGCGCCAACCAGTAGATCAACACCCCGGCCACGAGTCCACCGAGCGTCGTCGAAATGGGCACCCACCAATACAAGTGTGTAAAAGGTTTAGGTGCAGCGCTCATCGTGTGGGCTTCCGACACAAGGATCGTGTGGTAGTGCCCGATAAGGGCCAGAGTGTAGGTATTTACCAAATGCAGCAGAAACAGGAAAATCTGAGCGCCCAACGCGCCGACCACACCGAGAACGACGCTGATGAGAATCAGGCGCGAGGTCTTGTCGAGGTGAAGCAGCCAATTCATCGGAGAATTCATCGGAGAAATTATTGATTTGGTTAAAAACGTGTAATTATAAAGGCTAAATCACTTTCATAGCGAATTGCGTCCTCCCCGGATGCCTCGTGCCAATCGTGGATCCCGAATCATTGGCAGCAGAGGCCGTTATATTGTGGTTAAAATAGCACGTGTTACCCACATTACGGCACTTCGTTGACTCCAAAACCCGAAGACACAAGTACCAATGAAGATCGCATAAAGAATACTGCCGGAGAAAATCCATGAACAAGCTCTATCCATTTTCAGCCTTGGTTGTCCTTGGCTTCACCATTTCCCTCGCCTATGCCACACCCGCAGCACCCGGACTCGACAAGATCGAAGCCTATGCCGGAACCTGGAAAATCGAGACCGAACACTTCAGCACACCCTACAGCAAAGCCGGGAAGGAAAGCTCAACGCTGCACAACGACTGCTGGCGCAGTGGTGATTTCTATGCCTGTCACCAGATCGTTAATGGAAAGTCCACAGCGATGATCGTTTTCACCTACGACGCCAAGAATGACGTATACCACAACTACGCCATTCCTACCGATGGTGGTAAGGCCTATTCCGGTGGCACGCTCAACATCAAAGGAAATATTTGGACCTTTCCCTGGGAAGACACGGAGAAAGATAAGACTACCTACTTTCATAACATCAATAAATTCACGACACCCGACACAATCGAATATCGGATCGAGTTCTCACAAGACAAGATTCACTGGACGGTGATGACAAAAGGATATGAACAAAAAATCAAAACATAATCACATGGCGGCTTTCACGCTGTGTTAAAAATCAAGGCTGGCTACGTTTGCTCTCCAACCACTTGACCAGCGGCTCCCACTGTTCCTGATCCGGCCAGGAGAGGTATTCCGGCAATTCATGGATACCGATGCCGCGTGAATAAGCACGGATATAGTTCTGGGTGTCGCGCAACGATGTGATGACCGGCACCTTGAGGGTGTCGAGGAATTCTTCCAGTTCCTCGTAAATCAGCAGGTTCTCGCGCACACGATTTGCGACTACCGCAACTTTCACTTCCTTGCGTTCCACTTTACCGACGTCGAGAAGTTCACTGACGAATTTGCTGGCAGCACCGATATCAATGGGCGACGGCAGTACCGGCACCACAACGGTTTCGGCATGACGAATCATCTGCGTCAGCTCCGAGCCGTGCGAACGTGCAGGTGAATCAACGATCAAAAAATCGGTGTTGCGGTCCAGATGCGTCAGGCCGTGCTTGTGGGCATCCACTCCGTGAATCTTGTCGCGTTCCGGCGGACGCTTGGCGAGCCAGTCCAAGCTGGAACCCTGTGGATCGTAATCCGCGAGACTGATCACTGCGTCCCAATTGCTGGCGAAATACGCCGCGATGTTGGTGGCGAGCGTAGATTTACCGCAGCCGCCTTTGGCATTGATTACCATGATCGTGCGCATGTTGCCTCCTCCAAGACGTGTCTCTTTATGTTTATACCTACCCCAGACTTCACCCAGTATAGACGCCGGAGGCGGCAGGGTGCAGACCAGTCAGTATCCCAACGCCAGGGGTCGAGCGGCGCTGACTAACTATATAATGGATATGCCCTACTGCATGCTGGATATCCATGACGTTCCAGAACCCGGCCACTAGTCAAATAAGGGCGCTACTCGAGAAAGTGCGCCGTATCGCAGTGATCGGCCTGTCGCCCAACCCGGCCCGACCAAGCCACGGCGTGGCCCGCGCCCTGCAGGGGTTTGGCTACAAGATCATCCCGGTACGACCGGCGGTGGAGGAAGTGCTGGGTGAGAAGGCTTACCCTGACCTGCAACATCTGCCGGGACCGGTGGATTTGGTGGACGTATTCCGTGCGCCGGAGTACGTAAATGCCATCGTGGACGACTGCATCGCCATCAAAGCGCCGGCTCTCTGGTTGCAGGAAGGTGTGGTGAACGAAGCTGCAGCGGAGCGCGCACGTCAGGCCGGTCTGTTCGTGGTCATGGATCGCTGCATATATAAGGATTACCGTGCCTTGATCGGCGGATAACCGGATGAAAACAGCATTCAGCAAAATGGAAGGCCTCGGCAACGACTTCATGGTGATTGACGCCATGCAGCGACCGGTGACATTTGACACCGCACTTGTTAAGAAGCTCGCGAACCGGCGCACGGGCGTGGGTTTCGATCAGTTACTGATCATTGGCAAACCCGAAAACCCGGCGCATGCAGCGCGCTTCCGCATCTACAACGCCGACGGTGGTGAAGTGGAGCAGTGCGGCAACGGTGCGCGCTGCGTGAGCCGTTTCCTGGTGGAGAATGGCCGGGTGGCAGAAAAAAGTTTCACTCTGGAAACCCTGGGAGGCGACTTGCAGGCGGATGTGCGGGACGTCGCCAACGTGCGCGTGAACATGGGCGTACCAGTGTTCGATCCTGCGCGGATCCCTTTCGAAGCCAACGAGCGTGCGCTCACGTACGCGCTGGAAGTGGATGGCCACACCTACGAGATCGGCGCCGTGTCCGTGGGCAATCCGCATGCCATCCTCGATATGCCGGACGTGGAGATTGCACCGGTAGCGGAACTCGGGCCTAAGATTGAAGAGCATCCGCGTTTTCCCAAGCGAGTAAACGTGAGTTTCGCCCAGTGGCTCGATCGCACTCACGTGCGGCTACGCGTGTTCGAGCGCGGCACCGGCGAAACACTCGCTTGCGGTACTGGTGCCTGCGCCACGGTGGTATGGGGACGGCTTGCCGGTTGGCTGGATCAGATCGTGGAAGTGTCTCTGCGCGGCGGCAATCTCGTGATAAGCTGGAAGGGCGAAGGCGAACCCATGTGGATGAGTGGCCCCGCCAATCGGGTGTACGACGGAAGCATCACGCTATGAGCATCGAGCACAAACCGGGCCTCCAGGACAGCGCAGAGATCGAACGGTCGGTCACGGAGTACCTCACCACTCACCCGGATTTCTTCGAAGACCACACCGACGTACTCACCAGACTCAAAGTTCCGCATCACAGCGGCCAAGCTGTGTCGCTTATCGAACGCCAAGTGGAAGTGCTGCGGCAGCAACACCGCCAGATGGAACGCAAGCTGGTAGACCTGATTGAAGTGGCGCGCAGCAACGACGCGCTCATCGAGCGCATCCACCGTCTCGCGGTGGCGCTGCTTGAAAGCCATGCGCTGGCGGAGCGCCTGTACTCGGTGCAAGAAGAGTTGCGCAACCGTTTCGGCGCCGACGAAGTCAGTCTGTTCCTTATCAACGATCAGCCCGTAAGCCAAGATGCTGGTCCGGCGCGCTGGCTAAAGCATGACGATGCAGGACTGGAACAGTTCCGCGAATTCCTCAAAGCTGGTAAACCCTATGTCGGCCGGCTACGCGCGCCACAACTGGAATTCTTGTTCGGCGAACAGGCGGAACGCATCGCTTCCACCGCACTGATGCCACTGGGCGACAAAGGCGCACTCGGCATTCTCGCTGTGGGCAGCCATGAAGCTGATCGTTTCGGCCCCACACTTGGCACTGCCTTCCTCGCGCGTATCGGCGAACTGGTGGCGGCAGCCATTCAGCCGCTGTTGCCCGGATGACCACGGCGCTCGCCGATTCGATCCACCGTTTTCTCGGACATCTTGCCCACGAACGCCGACTCTCGTCCCACACGGCAGCCGCGTACCAACACGATCTTGAGACCTTTCAACATTATTGTGAGCAACAGGCTATCGCTGACTGGAATGTCGTAGATATCCATCATGTGCGTGCTTTCGTGAGCGCGCGACATCGCGTTGGTCTGTCGCCGCGCAGCCTGCAACGTCTGCTAGCCGCCATCCGAAGTTTTTACAATTACCTGTTGCGCGAGCAATTGGTCCGCAATAATCCCGCCAACGGCGTGAGCGCGCCCAAGGCACAAAAGCGTCTGCCCGCCACGCTGGACGCAGACCAGATGGCGCAACTGCTGGAAATCCGTGGTGAAGCGCCGCAGGAGGTCCGCGATCGCGCCATCATGGAACTGCTGTATTCCTCCGGTCTGCGGCTGGCAGAACTCGTCTCCATCCAGTTGCCGGACATCAGTCTTAGCGATGCCACGGTCACGGTCACCGGCAAGGGCGCGAAAACCCGCATCGTGCCGGTGGGCCGTAAAGCCATCGCGGCCTTGAATGACTGGCTAAAAGTGCGCGCGCAGCTGGCGAAACCGGAAGATACCGTACTGTTCGTGGGTCCGCGCGGCGGTCCGCTGAGCCCGCGGACTCTGCAAGCACGCCTCAAACGCTGGGGCATTGCTCAAGGCGTGCAGATGGGAGTTCATCCACACCTCTTCCGGCATTCCTTCGCCAGCCATCTGCTGGAATCCAGCGGGGACCTACGCGCGGTGCAGGAACTCCTGGGCCACGCCAACATTAGCACTACCCAGATCTACACCCACCTTGATTTCCAGCATCTCGCCCGCATTTACGACGAAGCACACCCCAGGGCCAGGAAAAAGACATAGTGCTGCGTGCTGCGTATGGAAAAAGACATGATTCCCCGCAGCACGCAGTACACGGCACTCAGCACTTTGCTGCTTAGGTTTAGAATGAAGCCTACTTGCCGCCACTGCATTCAGAGGTTTTAACTGCATGGAACAATTCCACGGCACCACCATTCTTTCCGTGCGCCGCAACAACAGCGTCGCCATGGGCGGTGACGGCCAGGTTACGCTCGGCAACACGGTGGTGAAGCCAAACGCCCGCAAGGTGCGCCGCCTGTACGAAAACCAAGTGCTGGCGGGATTCGCCGGCGGCACTGCGGACGCCTTCACCTTGTCCGAACGTTTCGAGGAAAAACTCACGAAACACAGCGGTAACCTCACCCGTGCGGCTGTGGAGCTGGCCAAGGACTGGCGCAGCGACCGCATGCTGCGGCGCCTCGAAGCGCTGCTGTGCGTCGCCGACAAGAATACCTCGCTGGTCGTTTCCGGCAACGGCGATGTAATCGAACCGGAACAGGGCCTGATGGCCATCGGCTCCGGCGGCATGTTTGCGCAAGCTGCGGCACGCGCGCTGCTGGACAACACCGAACTGGATGCGCGCAGCATCACCGAACGTGCGCTCAACATCGCGGCGGATATCTGTATTTATACGAATCGCAATCTTACGATTGAGGAACTAAAATAATTTATTGCGGGCTTCCGCGCCCGCACGGCAGATCCATTTCTTTGGGCGCGCAAAGAAAGGGACAAAAGAAACGCGCCCCAGGGACGCTGCCGCTTCGCGGTACCCTGCGCGCTTTCCTCGCAGCGGAGTCCGGCCAAGAGGCGTTCCCTCGCCTCATGGCCGGAGCGCGGACATCCTGTCCGCACCCCTGCGGGCTTAACCTCGCTCGGTGCAATGCTCGGCAGCATCCAAGGGGATTCTCAAGAGGAGAGCAAGAACGCTCGCATATGAATACGCGCGTTTCTTCAATACCCGTGGATGACGCCGAGCCTCACAGTCCGGCGAGGAACAGGCCCCGCCATTGGCGGGGGCGAAGTCAGGGATGACGAGCCGACGCAGCGGACCAAGGATGGTCCGTCTGCGTTGCCCCGCGTCGGACGAGAAGCGAGGAAACGCGTGATGAATTGAATGGCCTTCCATTCAATTCATCGCAAGCGCGGTATCCCTGGGGGAATGGTTTTGGTGACTTTTGCCGAAACAAAAGTCACCTGCCGTGCGGGCGCGGAAGCCCGCATAAATTTCTTTCTATAATTTATTAAGGAAGCCTCATGTCCGAAATGACCCCACGAGAAATAGTCCAGGAACTCGACAAGCACATCGTCGGCCAAACTGCTGCGAAACGCGCCGTCGCAATCGCACTGCGCAACCGCTGGCGGCGCATGCAGGTCGAACCGAAGCTACGCAACGAAATCACGCCGAAGAATATCCTCATGATCGGCCCCACCGGTGTCGGCAAAACCGAAATCGCGCGACGCCTGGCGCGACTCGCCAACGCGCCTTTCATTAAGGTCGAAGCCACGAAATTTACGGAGGTTGGTTACGTCGGCAGAGATGTGGATTCCATCATCCGCGACCTGATAGATACGGCAGTGAAAATGGAACGTGAGCACGCCAAACATCGTGTGCAGACCCGAGCGGAGGAAGCTGCGGAAGAGCGCATCCTGGATGCGTTATTGCCGCGCAAGCATCATGTGGGTTTTGCGAATGAACCGATACCGCCTGACCAATCCGATACACGTCAGAAGTTCCGCAAAATGTTGCGGCAAGGCGAGCTGGAAGACCGCGAGATTGAGGTAGAACTGGCAGTGAGCAACGTGGGCGTGGAGATCATGGCGCCGCCCGGCATGGAAGAAATGACACAGCAGCTGCAGGGCTTGTTCCAGAACATGGCGGGCAACCGCACGCACACGCGCAAGTTGAAAATCAAGGAGGCGCGCAAACTTCTGGAAGATGAGGAAGCCGGCAAGATGGTTAATGAAGATGAGATCAAACTGGCGGCTCTCACCAATGTCGAACAGAATGGCATTGTTTTCCTGGACGAAATTGACAAAGTCACACGCCGTGGAGAAATGCATGGCGCAGACGTATCACGCGAAGGCGTACAACGGGATTTGCTGCCTTTGGTGGAAGGCACCACCGTCACTACCAAGTACGGTACGGTGAAAACCGACCATGTGCTGTTCATCGCTTCCGGCGCGTTCCAGATGTCGAAGCCTTCCGATTTGATCCCGGAACTGCAAGGCCGACTGCCCATCCGCGTGGAACTTACTGCTCTCAATACTGAAGACTTCGTGCGTATCCTCACAGAACCGGATGCGGCACTCACCGTCCAATACACGGCCCTCATGCAGACAGAAGGCGTCACGCTGAAATTCAGCCAGGACGGCGTGCGCCGCATCGCCGAAGTCGCCTTCGAGGTGAACGAACGCACCGAAAATATCGGCGCCCGCCGCCTGCATACGGTCATGGAGCGGCTGTTTGAAAGTATCTCTTTCGAAGCTGCCGACAAGGATGGCAAGAAAATCGTGATTGATGCAGCTTACGTCGACAAGCAAGTAGGTGAATTGGTGAAGGACGAGGACCTAAGCAGATACATTCTATGAGCGTTTCCCAACCTCGCCCAATAGAAATCCGCCTACGCAAGTCCGCCGGTGTATTAAACGTTGCTTTCGACAGCGGCGAGACATTCGAGCTGCCATTTGAATACCTGCGGGTGTTCTCACCGTCTGCGGAAGTGAAAGGTCACGGTACGGAAATCCTGCAAACCGGCAAGGAGAACGTAAAAGTTACCGGCATCGAACCGGTGGGCAATTACGCCGTTCGCTTGATCTTCGATGACGGCCACAACACCGGTCTATATTCCTGGTCGGTGTTGCAAGATCTCGGCAAGAACCATCAGGAAAACTGGGCGCGTTACCTGAAGCGTCTCAAAGACGCGGGTTATCAGCGTAAAAATGATTGATGCCCACACATCATGTAGATTGGGTTAAGCGCAGCGAAACCGAACTTTCCAGTCCGGAATCGTTGGGGTTCGGACAGACCTCACCCCAACCTACGCCTGAATAGTTTTATCCTTTATTACGCTCACTTATATCTCCGCGACGGCTGTTAGAATGGATCATTCAGCCAACGGGTCCGCACCATGAGCGATACCAGCAAACACACTACCCACTTCGGTTTCCAGGAAATCCCTATCGCCGAAAAAACCCGGCGCGTAGGCGAAGTATTCAGTTCCGTGGCCGATCGCTACGACTTGATGAACGACCTGATGTCTTTCGGCATCCACCGGTTGTGGAAGCGCTTCGCTTTATCCCAAACCGGACTGAAAACGGGCCAGACTGCGCTCGACGTAGCCGGCGGCACCGGCGATCTCACCCGTCGCTTGGCAAAGCAGGTGGGCGAGACCGGCCACGTGGTGCTGGCGGACATCAACGCAGCCATGTTGGAACATGGCCGGCGCCGACTCGTGGACGCGGGTATCGCCGGCAATGTGGAATACATTCAAGCGGATGCGGAACACTTGCCGTTCCCTGATCAGTATTTCGACTGCATCATCATCGGCTTCGGGCTGCGCAACGTCACCGACAAGGACGCGGCGCTTGCCAGCATGTACCGCGTGCTGAAATCTGGCGGGCGTCTGCTGATTCTGGAATTTTCCAAAGCCACAGCACCCGGATTGAAACCAATTTATGATTTCTATTCCTTCAAGGTGTTGCCGCAACTCGGAAAGATGGTGGCAAATGACAAGGCCAGCTATCAGTACCTCGCGGAATCCATCCGCGTACATCCGGATCAGGAAACCCTCAAACAGATGATGGAAACAGCGGGCTTCGAACGCTGCGGTTATTTCAACTTATCCGGTGGTATCGTCGCCTTGCATCGAGGATACAGATTCTGAACGCCATGCCGCTGACTTCCCTGCTTGCCGCCGCTGTCGAACGAGCGCTGAATAGTGCCTTGTCTGGCTCTAGCGCCGCGCAGCATGATCTTAAACAACTGGACGGCAAGATTATCGCGCTGGAACTCAAAGAAATGCCGCTCAAACTGTATTTCCTGCCGCAAGATGGCAACCTAACAGTGCGCGGCGATTACCACGGCAAGGTGGACATGACGGTGCGCGCCCCCAGCGCCGCACTGCTGGAAGCCGCCTTAAAACGCGGCAACGCTCCGCCACGTGGCATCGAGCTGAATGGAGATGCGGAAACTGCCCAGACATTTTCACGCTTGTTGAAACAGGCGGACCTGGACTGGGAGGAACTGCTCTCACGTTACGTGGGCGACATCGCAGCACACCAGATTGGCAACTTGGCGCGCAGTTTTTTGCGCTGGGGCAAGGATACAGCCGGACGTTTGGGCCAGGATTTGGCGGAATATCTGCAATACGAAACCCGTGACTTGCCGCCGCGACAGGAAGTGGAAGCCTTTATGAACGAGGTGGATCGTCTGAAGAGCGATGTGGACCGGTTGGACGCGCGTTTACAACGCCTGACGGGAAAAACAAAATAACCATGATCTGCCAGCGCAGATTCTTTTTCCCCCTCACCCCTGCCCTCTCCCACAAGGGGAGAGGGAGTTCTTTTGAAACGCAGTGGTGTCTCTCGTGATTACACCGCGCCAAACCCTGCGGCTGATGCGCATCAACTACGTGCTGGCGCGTCACGGCCTGGACGAGATCATCCTGACGGCGCACATCTTCCGGCCCATCCGCTTCCTGATCTATCTCTCGCCTTTCTACTGGGTGCGCCGGCGCAACATCCCACGTGGCGAACGCATCCGCCGCGCGCTGGAAGATCTCGGACCGATCTTCGTGAAATTTGGCCAGATGCTGTCCACGCGCCGCGATCTGCTGCCCCACGATATCGCTGACGAACTGGCCAAGCTCCAGGACCAGGTGCCGCCGTTCCCGGGACGCGAGGCACGGGAGATCATCGAAGAAAAACTCGGCAAACCTGTCTCGGAACTATTCGCTGAATTCAACGAAACGCCGCTAGCCTCTGCTTCCATCGCGCAGGTACACGCCGCGCGCCTTAAGGAGGGCGGCGAAGTGGTGGTGAAAGTCCTGCGCCCCGGCGTGGAGCGCATCATCCGCGGCGACCTGGACTTGCTATACCTGATCGCGGGGCTGGCGGAGCGCTACTGGCGCGAATCCCGCCGGCTACGGCCGCGCGAAGTGGTGGCTGAATACGAACACGTGATCCTCGACGAACTGGACCTGATGCGCGAGGCGGCCAATGCCACACAACTTAAACGCAACTTCGAGGGATCGAAATTATTGTACGTGCCGGAAATCCACTGGCCGCTCACGCGACGCAATGTCATGGTCATGGAACGCATCCACGGCGTGCCCATCAGCGATGTCGCTACTCTCAAGGCACGCGGCACCAACATGCAGAAACTTGCCGAAAATGGCGTCGAGATCTTTTTCACCCAGGTGTTCAAACACAATTTTTTCCACGCCGACATGCACCCTGGAAACATCTTTGTGGACATCAACGACCCGAAAACGCCAATTTACATCGCAGTGGATTTCGGCATCATTGGCACGCTGACACCACGCGACCAACAATACTTGGCAGAAAATTTTCTGGCATTCTTCAAGCGTGACTATCGGCGTGTAGCGGAACTGCACGTCGAATCCGGTTGGGTTCCCGCGGTCACACGCGTGAATGAATTCGAAAGTGCTATCCGCACTGTGTGTGAGCCGATCTTCAATCGGCCCTTGAAAGACATCTCTTTCGGCCAGCTGCTGGTGCGCCTGTTTCAAACCGCACGGCGTTTCAACATGACGGTACAGCCGCAACTGGTGCTGCTACAGAAAACTCTGCTCAACATCGAAGGCCTGGGCCGTGAGCTGTATCCAGATCTGGACCTATGGAAAACAGCCAAGCCGTTCCTGGAAGACTGGGTACGCGCACAAACAAGCTTAAAGTCCACGCTTAAACGCCTGCGCGCCGGCTTGCCGGCGCTGCGCGAACTGATATTGGAAACACCCGCGCGGCTCAATGTCATATTCCGGCAGATGTCGGATGGTAAATTCCAGGTGGGCATGGAAAGCGATGAACTCAAGCGTCTGCGTGAGATGACCAGGCATCGCATCCATCATCTGTATCACTCCATGACCGGCGGTGCACTCATCGTCAGTGGTGCGCTGCTGCTGGGTTTGCACGGGGCGCCTGTTTGGGTGTCGCTGTTGGTGGCAGCGGTAGGCTTCGCTACTATTATCTTGGGACATTGGCGCAGCTGACTTCAAAAAAACAGGGCTCCGAAGAGCCCTGCAAATTTCACGTCACTTCAATTTCGTTATTGCAAATTATCAGTGCTCTTGATAAACGCTGCCGCGTTGTCGTGCAGTTTCTTGAGCGCCGGCACATGCACGTACACCATGTGACCGGAATCGTAATACGCCATATGAACGTGAGATTGCAGATCCTTGGGGATTTGCAGGTGGTCCATGGTGTAATCCGTGGCAAAGTACGGCGTGGCGAGATCGAAGTAGCCGTTGTTCACCAGCACCTGCAGGTTCGGGTTGTACTTCATGGCTTCGCTTAGGTCCACGGCCACGTTCGGCAAGCCGGGCCAAGCCTGGCCATTCTCGGGATTCTCATGTTTCCAATCCCATTTATGGAAGGCTTCTGGAAGGTACGGTTTGTCGCGGCCGAATTTGAGCGTGTTGTGCGCGTAATCGTTGAAGGCCGACACGTAGGCGGAGCTGATAGCGGCGGACTGTGGATCGTAATACGCGCCCTCGCTCAAGGGATCCATGCTGGGTCCAGTGAAGCGTGCATCGAGGCGGCCGGTGGTCAGGTCCTGGTCGTTCAGCAATTGGTGTTCAAATTGACCGGCCGTGACACGCAGGTTGGCCTTTACGATGTAGGCCGTGCTCAAGCCCGTGTATTCGTGCAGCTTTGCCGCGACGGCATCGCGCTGGCTATCGCTCAAGGTATTTCCCGCATCCAGCGCCTGCGCGTAGTCCGACATGGCAAACTGCTGCACCTGCTGCAGGAATGGTTGCAGATCAGCCGGCTGATTCGGCAGCTTGTGGTGATACCAGGCCACTGCCGTATAGCTAGGCAGGAACAGCTCAAACGGCAGATCGTTGCCGGCATTGAAACTCGCGGTGCGGAAATCCAGGATGGACGACAGTAGGATGACACCGTTCAAGTCCATATCGTCATTCTGTTCAAGATAGTTCACCAATGCCGCGGAGCGGGTAGTGCCGTAGGATTCACCGAACAGATATTTCGGTGAATTCCAGCGGCCATTCTCGCTCAGATAACTGCTTATGAACTGGGCGAACGACGCTGTATCGGCATCTATGCCGTAGAAATCCTTGGGTTCACCCACGCCGCCTTCATCCTTTCCGATGATGCGGCTGTAGCCGGTGCCCATGGCATCAATGAATACTTCGTCGGTCACATCCAGCAGACTGTAGTCATTGTTCACCAGCATATAGGGCGCGGCCGGTGTGTGGGTATGGTCCGCGGTCTGCACCCGGTGCGGGCCGAAAGCGCCCATGTGCAGCCACACAGTAGAGGAACCGGGTCCACCGTTATAGAAGAAAGTGACCGGGCGACTGTTTTCATCCTTCACGCCGCGCTTGGTATAGGCCACGTAGAACATGCTGCCAGTAGGTTTGCCATCCTTGTTTTTGAGAATAATGGTGCCGGCAGTCGCGTCGTAATCAATACGCTGGCCTTCCACCGTGACGCTGCCCTGAGTCACGGACTTTTCTGCCTTGGGCGGCGTGGTATTGTCTGCGGCAGGGGTCTTGACAGTTGGATTGTCGGCTGCCAGTGCGGATAGACCATAAACCGCCAAAAACAGGATCAAAAGGGGGCTGAGATACTTCTTCACGTTATCACCTCCGTTATATTTAGGAATCGACGAACCAAACCGGGTGCCTGTACCAAGCGCATTAATGCGAATATTAGGGGCAAAGAGTGGACAACACTTGATGTCCGAGGTTCAACGCTGAATGGGATGAGGCCGGGCGAGCAAGCGACGGCTCAAGTCCTGATCAGCCGCTATATCAATCGCAGTCCAGGCCATACCCAGCGCACCGTCCCACAGCGCCTGGTCTGCCGCTGCGCTGACGCAATGGGCGGCGAATTCCGGCTGATGGTTCACGGCGGGCAGGGAATCAATGCCGATCATCGGATGAATGGAAGGCAGGACGTGCGACACGTTGCCCATGTCGGTGGACGCACTGAA